>CAZTDF010000233.1:4628-6858 GCA_964612465.1 uncultured Pirellulales bacterium | reverse complement strand
CATGCCCACCAATCGTAGCCGCCCAGGTAAAGTGGAGGGCCTCGCGGATACCCTCGGGATCAATCCTTCCAGTATGCGATCGATGTGCTTAAGAATGATTATCTGGCGGTGCGGCGAACACACTTGTTTGTGACCCACAATGTAAATAATGCCGGCAGATATAATATTTCCGGTTCTTATTCGGCGCTCATTCCGAATGCCCAGCCCGCCAATCCGGCTATAAACTTCGGAAGCTTCGACTATAATCCAGCTTCCGGCAATCAGGATGAGGAATATATCCAGCTTATAAATCCCAACACATACGCTGTAGACATCTCCGGCTGGAAACTCGCCGGGGGCATAGAGCACACTTTCCTGCCCGGAACCGTCATAGTCGCCGGCGGAAGTCTTTACATCAGTCCCAACGTAGCGTCTTTACGCGCCCGGGCCACATCCCCTACCGGAGGCCGGGGACTATTTGTCCAGGGCAATTACAAAAGACACCTGTCCAATTGGGGCGAGACGGTCAATCTATTCACCGAAAAAGATCATCTGATCGACACGATGACTTACGCCGGTAATCCCAGCGATCAGCAACGATATCTTCGGATAACGGAACTCATGTACCATCCGGCACAGGCAGGCATTTATAACGAAGAGGAGTACGAATTTATCGAGCTACAGAACATCGGTACCAGATCGGTGCTGCTCGATGAGGTCAAGCTTACTGATGGGATTTATTACCAGTTCGCATCCGGCGGCAATTTGTCGCTGGCTCCGGGTGATTATATTGTGCTCGCCAAGAACCACGATGCCTTTGCCTGGCGCTACCAAACAAATGGCATTAACATTGCTCCGGGAGTCTATACCGGTAGTTTGAGTAATGCCGGCGAGACAATCAAGCTGGAAGACCGAACCAACAACACGATTCTGGAGTTCAGCTATGACGACGACTGGTATACGGTTACCGATGGACAAGGTTTTTCTCTAACTGTAATAGATCCGACCGATCCTGACTTAGACAGTTGGGATAAAAAAGAATCTTGGCGCCCAAGTGCCTACTCCGATGGCTCACCGGGACAGGGATGACGCCGGTATTGCCTCCAATCTACGAGATATATCCTTCATAATTTTTCGATAAATGGGTTTGCGAATAATCCCGGCTCTGATAAAATGCTCGGAGTTGAAATAGTGCTGAGTTCGGCATTCAGCGTTTTGCGAAACTTTCAGAACGCAGCACTCAGCACGCAGAACGAAAAAACGGGAGGATTACGACTATGTTAAAAGTTGGTATTGTAGGCTTCGGATTCATGGGGCAGACGCACTATAAGTGCTGGAAGAAGGTCGAAGGTGCCCAAGTCGTGGCGATCTGCGACGTGAATCCGAACATAGAAGAGGACACGAAAAAAGCAGTCGGGAACATCGGAGATACCAGCAAGGAAGTCGATTTCAGCAGTCTGAAGGTATATACCGATTTAGACGAGATGCTTGCCAAAGAGAAGCTCGATGCGGTTTCGATCACGCTGCCAACCTATCTGCATCCGGACAATTCGATAAAGGCGCTGGCGGCAGGAGTGAATGTCATGTGTGAAAAGCCGATGGCACTAAACTCCAAAGAGTGCGCCCGGATGATCACCGAGGCCGAACGCAGCGGAAAAATCCTGCAAATCGGGCACTGCGTCCGGTTCTGGCCCGAGTACGCTAAAGCCAAAGAAATAATCGACTCCGGCGAGTACGGAAAAGTTATCGCCGGGACATTCCAACGCCTCGGCTCGGCTCCGACCTGGAGCATCGACAACTGGTTCGGCGACGAGCAGCGCAGCGGAGGAGTGGCGTTGGACCTGCACATCCACGACACGGACTTTGTGCAGTATCTGTTCGGGATGCCGAAAGCCGTTTGCAGCGTAGGAGCGAAAGACCCCAGCGGCGGCTTGTTGCATATTTCGACCCAGTACCTTTACGACAATGACACGGCTATAACCGCAGAGGGCGGCTGGGCTATGATGCCGTCGTTCGGATTCGAGATGAGCTTCAACATCGTGCTGGCGAAAGCAACGCTTGTTTACGACCTGACGCGGGAGCCGGCATTCAAAGTCTGTCCGGCTGAGGGAGATGCGTTTACGCCGGAGGTCGAAGAGGGAGATGGCTGGTTCCTGGAAATCGCCCATTTCGCCAAAGCTGTCAGCGGAGCGAAGGTCGAGGATATAACAACCCTGGCCCAGTCGATGAATTCGGTAAAAATCGTCGAGGC
>CAZTDF010000233.1:0-4528 GCA_964612465.1 uncultured Pirellulales bacterium | reverse complement strand
TGCAGTTGGTCGCTACAAACGGATGTCAACGGAGTGGCGGACGCAATGAACAGGATCGGAATCGACACAGTACATCTGGGAGTCAGAGCTGCGCTGGGAGAAGGAGGTAACGATTTCCTTACAGCCGTGCAGAGTAAAAACTGGACCATCAGCGCAACGATGATCGACTTTCCACAGGAGGATTACTCGACGCTCGACAGCATCAAAATCACCGGGGGCGTCGGGCCGGACGAATACTGGGAGCAAAACCAGGAGCTGTTTCTGGGCGCCGCCGACGTAACTGTGAAGCTCGGTGTAAAATTCCTCTCGATGCACGCCGGCTTTATCGATGAAAGCGATGTCTCATATTCCGAGAAATTCTACGAACGGATCAGATCTCTGGCCGACGCGGCGGTCGAAAAGAATATTATGCTCCTGCTGGAGACGGGCCAGGAGACGGCTGAAGAGCTGCGAGGTTTTCTCGAAGAACTGGACCACTCGGGTATTGGCGTCAATTTCGACCCGGCCAATATGATTCTTTATGACAAGGGCAACCCGATCGAAGCGGTGAAGGTACTGGCGCCCTGGGTTAAGCATATTCACGTTAAGGATGCGAACCGGACGACACAACCGGGCACGTGGGGCGCTGAGGTCCCCTGGGGCGACGGGCAGGTGCAAACCGGCGCTTTTTTGAACGCGCTGGAAGAAATCGGATTCGATGGCACCCTGGCAATCGAGCGTGAAGCCGGCGATGACCGGTTCGGCGACGTCAAGCTGGCAGCAGAAAGGCTCGGCAGTTACGGCCAATGAAACACGCTGGAGATTAAGACCCCGGCAGTGAGAATTTGGTAACAGGTTAAGGAGAACAAAATGGATAAGGCCTCAACAAGCATCAGGATTCGTCTCAGCATCATGATGTTCCTCCAATATATGATGTTTGCCGTCTGGTGGGTGCAACTAGCGGGATACCTGGGCAAAACCGGGATCTCGGCAACTTGGCAATTCTGGATTCTCGCCGTGATGCCACTGGGCTGCGCTGTCGCCCCGGTACTGTGTATGATCGCAGACCGGCACTTTGCCAGTCAGAAGGTACTGTTAGCGCTGAACCTTGCTTGCGCCTTTTTGTTCTTCCTCGGAGCCCGACAGGACAGTTCCGCGGCTTTGTTCGTAATCCTGCTGCTAGCGATGTTCTGCTACATGCCGACCTGGAGCTTAACCAACGCCATCGCCATGGCAAACTTCCCATCGGATAAATTCCCGCAGATCCGCGTCTTCGGCTCGATCGGCTGGGTCGCGTCCGGCGTGTTTGGCGTTGCAGCATTGTGGTTGTTCGACAGTAAAATCGATAGTACGCTTATCCCCCTCTACTGCGGTGCCGGCACAGCTCTAATCGCAGCGCTGCTGAACCTGACCCTGCCGAACACCCCGCCGCCGGCCAAGGGCCAGAAGGCATCTGTTGTCGATGCACTCGGCCTGCGGGCGCTGACTCTGCTCAAAGACCGAAACTTCACCTTGTTCTTTATTATCTCATTGCTGGTCATGATTCCCTTCACACTGTACTTCTCGCTCGGCTCCCAGTTCTTCGAAAGCAAGGGCTTCAAGCTGGTGACGTTTCTTATGAACTGGGGGCAGGCGGTCGAGATTTTCCTCATGCTTCTCGTGCCGCTGGCTCTTAAGCGTTTCGGCGTCAAATGGACGATGGCGATTGGACTGGGAGCGCTAACGATACGATATGTCGCTTTGTGGGGTGGAGTCACGGCTGATCAGAACTTCCTGTATTATATCGCTATCCTCGTGCACGGCGTCATTTTCGGCTTCTTCTTCGTCGGCGGACAGGTCTATGTCGATAAGAAGGCACCGCCGGAGATGCGGGCCCAGGCCCAGGGCCTGTACGTCCTGCTCTGCTATGGCATCGGCCAGTTTGTCGGAACATTCGTCAGCGTCAAGCTGATTGAGCGTTACACCACCGATGGCGTATGTAAATGGAATCCAGTCTTTGCTATCATTGCAATCGTCTCGGTCGTCCTGTTGCTGGCACTGTGTGCACTCTTCCGCGATGATGTCACAAAAGCTTCGCAGCCGGCATCCGCCGAGCAGCAGCAACAGGTTTAACCTTACATAATACAAGGAGATTAAAATGGAATGGAAACTGTACTTCGCCCTGAGCTTTGCAATGTTCATGGAATTCGCGATCTGGGGCGCATGGGCGCCCGTCCTGGCCGCTCGATTGCTGGGCCCGCTGAAAATGAGCGGCAAACAGACAGGCTGGATCTACGCAACTCTGCCGTTAGCGTGTATTATCTCGCCGCTTGTTGCCGGGCAGCTTGCCGACAAGTACGTCAATACCGAATCGATTCTCGCCGTCGCGCACTTAATAGGCGCTGTCCTTCTTTTTCTCGCAGCCAGGCAGACTAAGTTCAAAAATCTTCTTGGCCTGATGCTGCTGTTTTCACTGTGTTACGCAGCTACTTTGCCTCTGGTCAACGCCATGATGTTCTCTCAACTGGCCAGGAATAATCTGGATGCATCAGCTTACTCTCCCAAGATATTCCTCTGGGCCCCGGTTGCCTGGGCACTTGTCGGCTACTTCCTGACAGGCTGGCGGTGGAAATTCAAAACCGGGGAAGAAGGCCGGGACTGCCTCTACCTTGCCGCCATCCTGGCTGTTATTATGGGAATCGGCTGCTTCTTCATGCCGAATACCCCGCCAGCCAAAACCGGTGTGGCGCCGATCGCAGATGCAATGTCAATGCTCGGCGAGCCCAACTTTCTGATCTTCATCGTCATCTCGATGGTTGTTGCCGGTCTGATGCAGTTCTATTTCCTCGGCACGGCACAGTTCATGCAGAATATGGGTATTGCCAGCAAGAACGTCCCGGCCTCGATGGCCATCGCGCAGGCCGTCCAGGCAATCGCCACCTTCTTCGCCCTGGCATACTTGACAACCCAAATCGGCTACAAATGGACTCTTATTGTCGGCGCCGCCTGCTGGCTGCTTATGTATATTATTTACGTGAAGGGAAAACCGCTTTGGCTCATCGTTGTCTCGCAGTCACTACACGGCCTGGCCTACGTATTGTTCATAATCGCCGGCCAGATGCTCGCCAACGAACTGGCCTCGGAAGCAACCGTAAGTTCGATGCAGGCCCTGATAATGGCCGCCCAGACGGGATTAGGCATGTTCCTGGGGACTCAATTCGCGGGAATAGTCATGGACAAGTTCAGGAAAGAAGAGCAATTTCAGTGGAATAAGATTTTCATGGTCCCCGGAGCCGTCGCGCTGGTGTGCATCCTAGTCTTTATTATATTTTTCAAGGGATAAACGCAGTCTTTGGAAGGTTGCGAGAAACAGTGTTAGTTCTGCGTCTATGGCGATGAGGTTTCTATATGACCAGGGATGAGAATGTCGCTCAGTAAAACCGTGAATTCATTTATTAAACGGCAGGACCTCATCCACCTTGCGATTTTATTAGTAATCGCTTTGGGAATAGGCTTATGCCTGATTGCCACGACCGTTGTAATTACCAAGGACGGCGTATGGTATATCGAACAGGCAGGGAAGTTTCTGAGCGAACCGCGTGAAGTTATAACAAAACATCCATTCGGATATACGTTTCTCATTTTCGCGACGCATAAACTTGCCAACTCGATAAGCGGCAATTCATCGTTGTTTACGTGGATATACTCGGCTCAAAGCATCGCATTGTTGTGCCGACTGCTTGCATTAATCCCTTTGTATTTCATTGGAAAGCTCCTGGTCGGAGGCAAGAGAAGTTTCCAGGCAATCTTTATCCTTATAATTCTGCCCTATACTGCAGAGTTCGTAAGTGACGTATTGAGGGAATGGCTGCACATTCTGTTTCTGGCCTCGGGTTTTCTGTTTTAATGCTGGGAGCAAAACAGGGCAAATGGTGGTTGTTCGGAGCGACCGGTTTGGATGCCGGACTCGGGCATATAATCCGGCCTGAATGCACACAATTGCTTATTTATGGAGTTTTATGGATATTTATCAGGCTCTTTTCGCCGAAACCGGGCATGAGCAGACCCAAATTGCTCTGTGCATTGTCCGTTCTTCTAATCGCCTTTGCAATCCCTGCTGTTCCATACATGACAGCAAGAGAACAATTCCTGCCGGAAAAATTGAAGACTTTGATCAGCTCTGCCAACCAGGAGGAATCGAAGGAAATCCAGAAACCTGAAATTAATAGCAACAATAACATATATAGCCTCCGGCATGCCAGGCAAGATAGCTAAAGCAATCGACGAACTCACCGGAGCAATGAGCGAGAATCTGATGTACTTTTTTGTGCCGGCTTTGTTGATCGGCATTTATTTTCGTTTCCGCAAACAATCTCCGGCAACGGAAATAGAAAGGTTTTTCGTGCCTGCTTTTGTAGCGCTCAATGTCATTATGCTGATCGCACTATATTACTCATGGGAATACATCAGCAGAAGGCACAGCTTGCCATTAGTTGTTTTCACCATTTTCTATGTGCCCATCGGCCTGGAAGTATCGGCCGGTTGGCTCGCAAATCGATTTTCCAAATCC
>CAZTDF010000232.1:3210-6888 GCA_964612465.1 uncultured Pirellulales bacterium | reverse complement strand
GCTTTTTTTCGACACGGATCCGTTCGGCTTCGCTCAGGACGAGTTTACACCGATTGACACTGTTGTTTGAGCCACAGATAAATAATATTGTCATCTCTGCGAAAGCAGGGACAATAGTAAATAATGACAAAGCCTTTTTACTTTTACCTTTTACCTTTTTACTTATTTATGTGTTCTACATAAATCTGTTACCTATTATACGAATCTTAACGGAAAAGGGCGGGCGAATTATAAATAAATCTCCATGAAACGGCACTCTTTCTTCTGCCGTATAGGGCACAAAGCAATAGTCAATCGTAAATCGTAAATTTCAAGGTCTCCATTACACGGCGTTATTTATCGCAGAGCACGCGGTCCGCGCCGTTCGGGCCTGCGCGCACAGGCGTCCTGAGCGCAGCCGAAGGATCTATCGTGGGATTAACGTAGATTTCACGGATTACGGGGGCAAATCGTCAATAGTAAACATGTCCTGAGCGTAGTCGAATGGATAATAAATGGCAAGGTCTCCGTGAGACAGCTTTTTTATATCTGCCAAGAGGAATGCAGAGAAAGAGCTAAATATTCAATTTTATTAACAGCTGATTGATGCAGATCAACGTCAATGAAAATGGTATGTTGAGTAGATTATGGATGCTCATGTATTTTAGTGCGCTTAGGTTTTAGGAATGGCTGGGGGTATTTCGAATGCGAGGGATCTGACGGGAACGAAAACATTATCCATCTTTGAAAACGACAAGAGTACAATGGTGAATCAATTATGCCGTTTAATAGACAGCCCCGCTGTCCTTAGTTTTAGTATATTATAGTTTATTATTCGTACCATCCGGCAGCATATTGTCAGGGTGGTAGATACCCCGCTCCTCCAGCTTGTATCGTTCGCACTCCATCCAGCCGTCATCGGTCTTACAATATTTTTCGGCCCAGATCAAGCCAATCCTGCCTTCCCTTTCGTGATCTCGCAGCGGACAAACACTATACCATTTGCAGGCCATTTCGCTTCCACCAATCATGTTATATAAAAATCACTTCGAGATGGCTTCAATTTTTAGTCTTCGACCTACGCCCATTTGCACAAAGTCCGGTCCATACGCCTGTTTGAACATTTGGATCGCTCTATCACCCGTGCAGTGAGTGGGTCCAGTCTTTTTGACGCCGAGATTTCTGAATTCACCAATGATCTGCTTAAGCTCGTCGTCTGATTTATGCAACAGGTGAAATCCACCGAAAACCAGGTGAATCTCTTTGGGTATGATTGCCTTTGACTTCCGGATAATATTCACGATCCCTGGATGCGAACAGCCAGCGATGATAACTGCTCCCTCAGCCGTCTCCACAATCATGGATTGCTCGATGATCTGTTCTCCCATGGGCCCTGTCAGATAAACGCTTTTGCAGATTTCAACTGGAGCGTCCGGTATGACAACTTTCGCTCCCGTTCCTTTCACTTCCTGAATGAAACTGCCTGAGCACGAGGGGGGCAGGTAAACTGAGACATTGCTGTTCTTTCCTAAGAAAGCAAGTAAGCCTCCTATATGATCCCCATGATTGTGCGAGATGACTACGGCTTCAACATCTTTGGGATTAATGTTCAGCTTCTCAATATTTTCCAGGAGCAGCTTACCTTTTGTGCCGGTGTCAAACAGAATGGTCTTTTCCATGCCCGTCAGGATGCACGAGAAGCCCCAATCTGATTTGAGTCCTTCCGTGAAAACATAGTTATCATATAGAATCGTTATGCTTATTTCCTGCTTTTGCTTGCCGGATGACTTCTCGGTCGCCAAGGTAAAACGCATCGGAGCCAGCAGGACCAGGCATGTGATAATTAGAATTTGCTTATTCATAATCTGTTGTGTCCATTACAAAATCATAGGGTATACAAGATGAGGGAAGTCCCAGAACTTCTACGAATTGCCACCGGGTGAACTCTTCCATTGTTTTATCCTTTCGCAGAGCAAGATAACATCAAGTCCTAAAGACGTCAAGAAGTAGTCTATAATACTCCACAAAAACCGGGCGCATGATTAAGGTGGATTTGTCGCTTGAGACGACAAAATATCATGAACAGAATTGTAAAAAGAAGATAGTGAAACGTCAAGGCCTAAGGATTGTGCATCCTTATGCAGCGGGCATCGATGTGGGATCCCGTAAGCACTATGTGGCTATTCCGGCCAAGTGCGGCAACGAGACCGTCCGTTACTTTGGGTGTATGACGCCCGATCTTCATGAGATGGCCAAGTGGCTCAAGCAAAATCGTGTCGATACAGTGGCGATGGAGTCGACCGGTATGTATTTGATAGAGAATCCTCCTGTGAGGTGGTATAATGATGTTCAGTTGTTAACTGTCAGATGAAGTAAATTCTTATAAAGACTAAGGAGTATGCTGCCATGTCTAAGATTTCTCGTCGATTGTTTTTGGCCGGTTCGGCTGCTGTGTCCGGAAGTTCTATGCTCGGTTTCGCAAAGGCTACCGAAGGTATTGCCGGTTTTGACCAGACAGAAACCGACTATGACAAAACGAAAGTCTGGAAGCCCTTTAGCGACCGCAAGGTTCGGGTCGGAATTGTCGGCCATGGTGTTTGCAAATTCGGCCTGCAATTTGGACTCCAGCATCATCCCAACGTCGAACTGGTTGCGGTAAGTGATTTGTTCGGCGACCGATGCAGCGATATGGCCCGACAGGCGAAATGTGAAAAGACGTATCCATCGTTAGAGGAGATGGTCAAGGATGATTCCATTGAAGCTATCTTCTGCGCCACGGACGCCCCGGCCCACGCTAAGCACGCAATCCTTTGTATGGAGCATGGCAAGCATGTTGCTACTGCGGTTCCTGCATTTCGTGGGGATATCGAGGATGCAGAAAGACTTCTCGAATGCTGCAAAAAGAACAAGGGACTTGTTTACGCTATGTTCGAAACATCGTGTTTTCATGATGACCTGTTCGCGATGGAAAAGCTCTATGCCGCCGGAGTTTTTGGCCGAATCGTCTATTCCGAGGGGGAATACTGTCACCCTCATTCTATAGGCGCACCTGCGCTGGGCTCTTACAAGGACTGGCGAAAGAAGGGATGCCCGATGTGGTATCCGACCCATTCGACGGCTTACTACGTCGGCGTTACGCACAAACCCCTGCTTGACGTCTCATGCCAGGGCACTCCGCTGTTTGACAAAGACAAGCGTATTCCCAACGCTATCGGCAACATATTCAAGTCAGAGGTTGGCCTGTTCCGGACCGCAGAAGGAGGGCTTTCACGGATGATAATATGCGGTTCGCAGGGTGAGTACCTCGAAGCGGGACGGATTAGGGGCGAATATGGCGGATTTAACAAAACCTTTGTCGGCGACAGGACAGGCAGCAAGCGCTACCACGAGGCTATCAGGGGTGGCTTGCAGATTAAGAAGTATGCTTTGCCGCCGGGAGTTATGCCGGGTGGACATGGCGGCTCTCATGGTTACCTCGGTGACGACTTCATCGACGCTATCCTGCGCAGTCGCAAGCCGAGGGTTGATGTCATCGATGCGCTGAATATGACGGTTCCCGGCTATTATGCTCACCTGTCCTCGATGAAGGATGGTGAAACGATGAAGATTCCGCAGTATTCAATATAATGCCTGAACTGCAATAAACTTTTCTGTCCAATAAATCCATTTGGACAGTAAGTTCCGCATTAAGAATTTCTT
>CAZTDF010000232.1:1188-3110 GCA_964612465.1 uncultured Pirellulales bacterium | reverse complement strand
ATTTCTTTTTTACTATTGTTTTTTTATAAGGGCCGCCCAGTAACCTTTGGATGGACAGCTAAGCTTTAACTTATTTTCACTCTGAATTTTCTTAGTTTCTGTCCATTGACTTTTCATTATGTCCAGCCATTGGACTTTGGCTGGTTTGTTTAATGAACTTATATTCAGCGTGACTTCTCCGCCGTCGGGGAAATATACGGCGTATTCTTTGCCGGGATTGGCTATGCAATAGGCTTCGTTGGAATCTCTGTCCGAAAGCAGGTCATTATGAGGCTCACAGGTAAAGATATCCATTTTATCGGTTAGCATTCGCATACTGTGGAGATTCGCCTGTGCTTTGTCGCCCAGACCGAGGCCTGAGTCCGGCCGGTGGAATCGTGCCGCCGCCAGGCCGCCGAAAATGTTTCGCCAGAAACGCTCCATGCCATCCCGATCGTTGCCGAACCTGCCGGTATCGGCTCCGTAGATTTTCACGTTGTTAAGCGGACGGATATTGCCGGCTATTCGGGCCCGTTGGCGCTGGGCGTTGTCCCAGTGCGCTTGTTTCTTTTGATGATTGTTCTGCGAAATGTCTACGAAAGAATAGGTTTCCGGGTGGTCGAAGGTCGCGCTGTGCATCTTATTCGCCAGGTCCCAGGGGTCCCACATTTCTGTCGTATGAACACTAACTCCGGCGGCTTTTGCTTTTGCCTTGATGTACTGCGACCAATACCAGCCCCACTCGGGCGTTACGGAAGTTTCGTTGTCCATGCAATAGAGGACGTTGCCGAACTTCAGAGAATACGAAAGCATTTTATCGACGAAACGCTGCTGATATTTGAGCACGATTTTCCGGTTTCTTTCTGCGGGCACGGACCAGAAAAAATTATTTTCCGTGCGGGTCGGGTGCGTGCTGACCTTCTCGGGCAGCCCCGTCTGCTCGGCGGTATAATTGACGTTATTCTTCGGGTTGAACGGATTGACGTCCCAGTTTTCACGATAGTAGTCGAAGGTCGCCCAGACTTCGATTTGCACGATAATATCCCGCTGTTGCGTTAATCGCAGAAAATTCTCGAACCTTTGCCAGTATTCATCGTTCCACTTTTCCATGTCGTACTTACCGTTTACTTTCCTAAATGGGCAGACATTACCCTGATCCCGGGTAGACATAGTATTGCGCACGTAGTTTCCGCCCACGGACTTTAGAAGGTCGAGGTGCTCTTTGAGAGCCGGAATCTGAAAGAGGTTGTCGTCCTTACTGCCGCCCAGCAGCAAAATCGGCTCGCCTGCATATTGCCAATACGCGGGATTTTCGCTGTAAATCTCTATCCTTTTTGCCGGAGCGGCCGTTGCCGAAGCCAAAACTGATGCCAGAGCGGCGATTATGACCGGCGACCATTTGCTTGCCGTTTTCCATTTTCTCATAATAAATGTCCTCATTGAGCTAATTTAATCGTTAGTGGTGCGGATTTTCCTTTTTTAATTATTATATGCCCGGCACAAACTAAGGTCAATCGCGAGTATTAAAACCTTGACTTTTGGGGCGTGATTTGATAAAATGATTATAATAATCGTGAGGAGATTGAAAAGATGGAGATGAATCCCTGGCTTGAAACTACGGGTGTTATTCTAATCGCTGTGTTCGGCGTTTTCGCGGGCAGGGCCTGTTCGCGCTTTCGTAAACCCTGGTGGGTGCTGGGATATATTCTGCCTTTGGTGCTCATTGCGATGCTTGCGATGGTCAGATTCAATAACGCCCTGTATTTTGTTTCACCTTTCTCCTGGATTGTGGCCGGCCGGATCAGATTCGTGGTTTTGTCCCTGGCCGTCTCAATGGGCCTGACGGTTCCATTATCGCGCCTGCCTTACAAATTCGAGAAGCTCATCGTTTGTCTTCTGATGGCCGGGTTTGTGACCTGGTTTTCGGTGCTGCCTTTTCTCGT
>CAZTDF010000232.1:0-1088 GCA_964612465.1 uncultured Pirellulales bacterium | reverse complement strand
GGCAGCTTCGGCGAGCCGAATTCGTATGATCCATGATGCGAGAGGATAATATGCCCGATAGCGTCCAAAACCGCCGGGTCGATTTGCGTGCCCCCGGACCTCAAAGAATCGGCCTTCTGATTAATCATAAGGAGGCTCTTGGAAATATGCCCTATCAACTGGCCCGAATCGGTGTACGAGAATGCCATATCGTATGCAAGCTCTTCGGTTTTGCCGATGTCGTGGAGAAAAATCCCGGCCAGAACCAAATCGGGCTGCACATCCGGATACAACGGTAATATAGCAACGGCCACCAGCAGCATATTGTGGGTGTGCTCCAAAAGCCCGCCGATATAATCATGGTGCATTTTCATTGCTGCCGGGGCGTTGCAGAATTTCTCCATCAACTCGGTATCGGCCAGGAACTCTTCGACCAGGGCCTTCAACTGCGAATTTTCTATCCGGCTGACGGTTGCTTTCACTTCTTCGAACATCTGCTTCGTATCTTTTTTCGTTCTTGGAAGAAAATCGTCAATATCGACTGTGCCCGGATCGATGACGGCGACATTATTTATAACGATTTGCAGATTGTTCTGATACAGCTCGCTTCGGCCTTTTATGCGCACGAAGCCGGGTTTCGGTAGTGACTTGTAAATCGTCTCGGTGGCCTGCCACATTCGCCCGTTTAATTGTCCGGTGCGGTCAGTGAGGAACATTGCTATGTACAAATCGCCCCGCGTCGTGCTTCGCAGAATCGGATCTTTGACTATATAAATATCGTCTATTGTCTGTCCCGCTTCTATCTGGTTGATGAATTTATGCGCCATAGCAATCTCCGTTAATTGATTTATTATTTCTGTGCTGCATACGTTTTGCGATTATATACAAGATTTTCTGCGACTGAAACATTTTCATTTCGATGTTTTTTTTTCAGGTTCTCTGAGGTGCTTGCCGAAGAATTCCGGTACCATCCTGTCAACCTCCGGGTCCTGAAAACCATGTCCGCCGCCTTTGACTGTATGAAATTTCACGTTAACGCCGGCCTTTTTCAAAGCTGCATTGAGAAGGACGCTCTGGTTGTGGGGTACGGTCATGTCCTTGTCGCCGTG
>CAZTDF010000231.1:0-6891 GCA_964612465.1 uncultured Pirellulales bacterium | reverse complement strand
CTCTGTGAACGCTCAATCATGCAGGACTTTTGTTGTGGGCACAAATGATAAGAAAGGCAGAAGAAAGTTTGTCCGGAATTAAGGATATTTTAGAGAGGCATCCCGCAAATCGTGGGAGCCTGATACCTGTCCTGCAGGATGTGCAGGAAAATTTAGGCTATCTATCAGAAGAAGCGGTTAAAGAGTTAGCCCGGCTGATGGGCATATCGGCCAACGAAATATACGGCGTAGCGACGTTCTATACGCAGTTTCGTTTCAGTCCTCCGGGCCGGCACAGAATTCAGAGCTGTCAGGGTACGGCGTGCCATGTCCGCGGGGGCCGGATGATACTTGACGAGTTAGAGCAGCGTTTGGGGATTACCGCCGGCCAAACCACAGCGGACGGCCAGTTTGACCTGGAACGGGTTGCTTGTCTGGGTTGCTGTGCTCTGGCGCCCGTTGTCGCTGTGGACGGCAAAGTGTATGCCCGGATGACCGCTAAAAAGATACCATCCGTACTCTCTCAATACGATGGCAAGAAGGGTATGGAGAAGGCATGAACTCATTACAGCAGATCTATGCCGAGGCTCAAGAGCAGTGGCGCGAGCTTCAGGAAAGTGAACTTCCCGTTTTCTACGTAGGTGCGGCAACGTGCGGCAGGGCCGCCGGTGCCACAGAAGTATTGCAGCGCCTGCGAGATCATATCAAGGCGAAGAAGATAAACGCCTTGGTCGTCGAGGTGGGTTGCCTCGGCCCCTGCTCTTTCGAGCCGCTGGTGATTGTACACAAGAGCGGCACGCCGCGCGTCTGCTATGCAAATGTCGGGCCCGACGAGATTATTCATATTCTCGAAAATCACCTTATGGGCGACGATCCCTGTGCCCAGTGGGCTTTGGGCAAAATGACGCCGGGGCAATTAAACGGCATTGACGATTTTAATGAACATCCGCTGATGCGCCGGCAGGTGCGCAATGTCCTGCGCAACTGCGGTCTGATCGATCCGGAAAATGTGCATCATTATCTCGCCCGGGACGGCTATCGCGGATTTTTGCAGGCGCTGGAGATTGGACCTGATAAGACGCTCGAAGAGGTCAAGAAGGCAGGGCTGCGCGGTCGCGGCGGCGCCGGATTTCCAACCTGGCGCAAGTGGCAATTTTGTCGTGATGCGCCCGGGCAAACGAAATATCTGATTTGCAACGCCGACGAGGGCGACCCCGGTGCGTTTATGAACCGCTCGCTTATCGAGGGCGACCCGCACGCGATGCTTGAAGGGATGCTGATTGCGGCCTTTACATTGGGGGCTTCGCAGGGCTATATATACTGCCGGGCCGAATACCCGCTGGCCATTCACCGATTGGAGACCGCCATCTCTCAAATGCGCGAACTGGGATTGCTGGGCAAAAATATTCAAGGCTCGGATTTCTCTTTCGATCTAACCATAAAAAAAGGAGCCGGCGCGTTCGTATGCGGCGAAGAGACAGCATTGATTGCTTCGATCGAGGGCCGGCGGGGAATGCCGCAGCCTCGGCCGCCGTTTCCCGCCGTGAGCGGTTTGCTGGGCAAGCCGACAGTAATTCAGAACGTGGAGTCGCTCGGCAACTTGCCGCTGATTCTTCGCAACGGAGCCGAGTGGTACACTCAGTATGGCAGCGAGTCCAGCAAGGGAACGAAAACGTTCGCCCTGGCAGGAAAAATCAATCGAACGGGTCTGATCGAGGTGCCGCTGGGTACCAAACTCAAGGATATAATCTATGAAATCGGAGGGGGTGTTCCCGGCGGTAAGGCCCTCAAAGCCGTACAGACTGGCGGGCCTTCGGGTGGATGCATACCGGCAGAAAAAATGGATTTGCCTGTTGACTACGAGTCGCTAACCCAGGCCGGCAGCATTATGGGTTCCGGTGGTATGGTTGTGCTCGACGAAGATACGTGCATGGTCGATATGGCGAAGTATTTTCTGTCATTTACACAGGCCGAATCCTGCGGCAAGTGCGCACCGTGCCGGGTAGGGACGCGGGCGATGCTGAGTATTCTGGAGCGAATCGCGGCCGGAAAAGGTGAAATGGCCGACCTCGATAAGCTTGAAACAATGGCCCAGACCATAAAGGCCGGTTCACTATGCGGGCTCGGCCAAACTGCACCCAATCCCGTATTGAGCACGTTGCGGTATTTCAGAGCGGAATACGAAGCGCACATACGCGAGCACAAATGTCCGGCCGGTGTTTGTCCCGAGCTGCTCCATGCACCGTGTACCAACGAATGTCCCGCCGGGGTTGATGTCCCGTTATATATCTCGCTGATTCGCGATAATCGACTGGAAGAAGCTCTTACCTCACACCTGGAGCGAAATCCTTTTGCCTATATATGTGCAAGAGTCTGCCCGCATCCGTGCGAAGGAAAATGCCGGCGCATCCAGTTGGATTCACCGGTTTCGATTCGCGCTTTGAAACGCTATATGGTGGACAATACCGAACGTATCGAGCCGAAGAAGATGGTACGCGAGAATCCCCATTGTCTCGACATGAAGATAGCCGTTATTGGAGCCGGCCCTGCAGGTTTAAGCTGTGCTTATTTCCTGCGACGCATGGGCTATTCGGTTACAGTATTCGAGAAGCAGGAGCGTCCGGGTGGTATGATGGCCTATGCCATTCCCGAGTATCGTCTGCCTCGCAAAATCCTGCAGGAAGAAATTGACTGGCTTTTGGGAACGGGTATCGAGCTGAAGACGAATACGGAGGTCGGCAAAGACGTGACGATTGACCAACTGAAACAGCAGGGATATAAAGCCTTCTTCCTGGGCCTGGGCGCCTGGAAAGGCATGAGCATGGGCATCCCCGGAGAAGATCTGCGTGGTGTCATGCAGGGTCTGGAATTCCTGGTAGGGCGCAACAAGGGCCTGGATGTTCCCATTGGCAAAAAAGTTGCCGTTATCGGTGGTGGTGACGTGGCAATCGACTCGGCCCGCACGGCCTTCCGAATGGGAGCCGAAGTGGTAATTGTTTACCGCCGGACCCGGGAGGAAATGCCCGGAATCGAATCTGAAATCGAAGAGGCACAGGCCGAAGGTATCCGCTTCGAGTTCCTGGCTTTGCCGGAACGTATCGAAGGAAATGGTAAGCGCGTGGAGAGACTTCTCTGTCGCCGGATGAGCCTGGGAGAGTTCTCTTTGGACGGACGTCGGCGTCCCGAGCCGACAGAAGAGATATTTCAACTTGAAGTTGACACAGTCATTGCCGCTATCGGGCAGCAGGTTGTCTCTGAGACCATCGCCGAACAAGTCGGCCTGACGTTGAAAAGGTCCGGACGTATCGATATTGATCCGTTCACCCACGAAACCGAAGTAGAAATGTTTTTCTCGGGCGGCGATGCAGTCACCGGGCCGAGTATCGTCCTGGAAGCTGTCGGAGCGGGTGAAAGGGCGGCGGTAAAAATAAATGAAAAACTTTCGCGGAATCTCGCACCGCAGGATCGCCCCGAACCATTCTGGCGCCGAACCCTTGCGAACGACACCGTATTTGACCCTGAAGCCGAACCGGTTGAAATTCCTCCGCTCAAGCAGAAAACTCTGCCGCTCGATGCGCGACGCAATTTCGAAGAGGTTGAATTGGGAATTTCTAAAAATAAGGCCTACCAGGAGTGCCTTAGGTGTTTGCGGTGTGATTATCGTGCTCAGGAATGACTTCTGATAGGAAAGTGACGAACTGCCAGGATGCGAGCGGCGTAAAGAAAATGAACAAACTAAATAAACAAAAGGATCGGTTGAAGTGAAACTGACGATTGATGGAAAATCAGTGACTGCTGAAAAAGGCCAGACGGTTCTCGAATGCGCTTTGGAGAACGGTATTTCGATTCCCCATCTTTGTACGCACTCGAGCCTGTCGCCGTTCGGAGCATGCCGGCTGTGTGTGGTCGAGATAGAAGATATGCGAGGCTACCCGACCTCTTGCACCACTCCGGCAGCCGAGGCGATGGTGGTTCGGACCGATACCGAAGCACTGCGTAATCTGCGCCGGAATATTCTGGCGCTGATGATGCTCGAACATCCCAGCGCGTGTCTTGTGTGCGGCCGGCGCGAGCAATGCGAACAATACCGGCCCGAAGCGGAAAAGGCGGGCAGCACGACTGGCTGTCATACCTGTAACAACAAGGAAGTGTGTGAGGTGCGTGTTTTAGCCGAAGATCTGGGCTTTGCAGAGCTGCCGGTGCCGCCCATATATCACGAGCGGCCTGTGGAACGTTCCGAGCCCTTCATGGATCGTGACCTCAACCTCTGTATTCTTTGCGGCCGCTGCGTGCGAATCTGTAAATATCACCAGGGCAAAGCAGTGATCGATTTTGTCGATCGCGGCAGCCAAACGCGTATCGGTCAGGCCTTCGGGCATTCGCTGCTCGAAGCGGGTTGTCAGTTCTGCGGCTCGTGTGTTGACGTGTGTCCGACCGGAAGCCTGGCCGACCGGTATGCCAAATGGCACGGCAAGCCGGAAGAAATTATCGAATCAACCTGTATCTTCTGCGACCAGGCGTGCGCGTTGGCGCTCGGAGCCGCCGGCAGCAAACTGATAACTGCGCAAGGGGTGGATGAGAATGTCCCCGTGTGCGTGCTGGGCCGGTTTGCAATTCCTGAATTTCTGAATGGTAATGACCGATTGTCTGTGCCTTTGATACGTGTAGGTGAGGTCCCTTCGACTACGCTCAGGGCAGGCTTGCGACAGGTCGAATGGGAAGAAGCTCTTGAAACGACAGCCCCGAAGCTAAGTGAATTTGTCGGCGATAGTTTCTCGCTGGTTTGTGATGCGACGAGCAGCCTCGAAGACCGTCACATCTTCAAGAAGTTTACCAGCGAGGTGATGAAATCGAAAAACTATATTGAGATCGAACCTGATGCACGGGGCGTTTCGCGCAGCTTATTGCCGAAGGGTACTAAAGCGGCGCTGCTGACGGGCAACTTTGTAGATTCGGCTGATCTGGAGCAGCTTGAGTTTCTGATCGTGCAGGATTGTTACCCGACACCGGCGAGCGGGCGTGCCGACGTTGTGCTGCCGGCCGCAATCTTCGCCGAGGTTGACGGTACGATTCTCGATCACGCCGGGCAAAAACGGCCTCTGCGCAAAGCATGTGAGCCGCCGGGCCGGGCAAAACCGGAATGGTGGATTATCTGCCGGCTCGCTGAAGCAATGGGAGCCAAAGGTTTTGACTATGAATCCGCCGAGGCGATCGCGCGCGAGGCGGGATTACTTGATGCAAAGCTGTGGGTGGATCGGCCGGATGCTCCCGTTGCTGCGAAGAATCTGGAACTCAGGCGAACGTACTTCCGGGGCCATCGAATCGACGAGAAGGTGCGTGGTTTGCGGGAGCTTCCTGTAGATGATAGTTGTGCTCTTGATGTGAAGGAAGAAAAACACAAAGGAGCATTTCGAATTCTGGGAAAACGTGAGATTGCGCCGAACGTTCACGAAATCGTCATCGAAGCGCCCAATGTAGCGAAAAAAGCCCTGCCGGGCCAGTTCATTATTGTGATGGTCGACGAAAAATCCGAGCGTGTGCCTTATACCCTGAGCGGCTGGGATGCTGAAAAAGGAACGATTACCCTGGTCGTGCTGGAAAAGGGTCAGTCGAGCAGAAAGCTCGTGTTATTGAATACGAACGACGAGCTGGCGCATGTTGTCGGGCCGCTCGGTGTTCCGCTGGAGATCGAGAATTACGGCACGGTCGTACTTGCGGCCGGATGCTACGGGATAGCGGCGATTGCGCCTATCGCCCAGGCGATGAAAAAAGCCGGAAATCGGGTCATAGCAATCAGCGAGGCCCGCAGCCATTACCTGCATTACTACAAGGACAAACTTCAGGGCGTTTGCGACGAGTTAGTTCAGACGACGATTGATGGCTCTATTGGCACCAGGGGACACGCAATCGATGCTCTTACGCAAAAACTAACTGCCGGCGAGAAAATCGACCGCGTTATCGCGGTTGGATGTCCCTTTATGATGATGGTGACAGCCCAGGAAACCAAACCGTTCGGTGTAAAAACATTAGCGGCACTGAACCCGATTATGCTGGATGGAACCGGCATGTGCGGGGCCTGTCGTGTAACCGTCGGCGAACAGACGAAATTTGCCTGTGTGGATGGCCCGTTCTTCGATGCGCATCTGATAGATTGGGATGAGCTTCGAGACCGGCGGGCGGCATATAGTGCCGAAGAGATACATTCGCTGGGCCGGACCGAGTCGGTAGCTCCCGGCCGGAGCGGGCAGCGCAAATGCAGTTGTCCACATTGATCGACAGACAAAAGAGTGCGTAATAATAGACAAGATTGTGGGTCATCCGAAAAGGGTGGCAGCCTCAAGCGAAGCTTGGGGATGGCTTTCCCCCACCATCCCCAAAGCCTTCGGCTTTGAGGCTGCCACCCAGATGCAAGTATAGAGCTTACAAATTCAATTGTGTTAAGGTAATAGATTAGCAAATGGCTAAGGAAAAGATTCCCCGACAACCCATGCCGGAGCAGGCTCCGGAAGATCGCGCCAGAAACTTCGAGGAGGTCCCGTACGGATATTCGGAAGAGGCCGCTATCCTGGAAGCGAGCCGCTGCCTGAAGTGTAAGAAGCCGCGGTGCGTGACGGGCTGTCCGGTTAACGTCGATATCCCCGGTTTTATTGCTCTTGTGCAGGAGGGCAAGTTCATCGAGGCGGCCTGGAAGCTCAAGGAACAAAATGCCCTGCCTGCGGTCTGCGGGCGGGTCTGTCCGCAGGAAGAGCAGTGCGAGAAGCTGTGCGTGCTGGGAGTCAAGGGCGAGCCGGTGGCTATCGGAAGGCTGGAGCGGTTTGTGGCCGACTACGAGCGCAACAGCGGCAACATCAAAGTGCCGGAAATGGCGCCCAAAACGGGCAAGCGGGCGGCCGTGGTTGGTGCCGGGCCGGC
>CAZTDF010000230.1:0-6910 GCA_964612465.1 uncultured Pirellulales bacterium | reverse complement strand
GTTGACCAGGCAATCATCGACGACTATTACGCCGATCTGACGGCCCGGAACTTTTCGCCGCACACCTGCGCCTCGGCGATAGAAATATCCCGGCCGGTCAATCTGAAAAAATGCCTGCGGGCGATCGACATCTGCGACGGCGTCGTACGTGCGGTCACAGACGAAGAGATTCTCGACGCCAAGGCGATTATCGGCAAACACGGCTTGGGCTGCGAGCCGGCCTCGGCGGCGACAATTGCCGGCTTAAAACACCTCCGGGCCGAAGGGCTGATTGACGCCGAGCAGCGTGTCGCCTGCGTATTGACGGGACATGTATTGAAGGACCCGGACAGAACGGTCAACTACCACAAGGACAAACAGGGGCAGTTCAGCAATCCGCCCATTGAGGCACCGAACGACCTCGATGAAATTCTCAAGCTGATAGGATGAATTTCTTTAAAAGAATTTGACAATTATGCGAAAAACATCTTGACATCAAAACGTCGGGGCGTTATGATGTTAATAAGGTGATAATATGAAAACGAGCACGAAAAGAACAACTATTTACCTGGACTCCGATTTGCATCATGCACTGAGGATAAAAGCAGCGGAGACCGAGTATTCCATGTCAGAGCTGGTTCAAGAGGCAATAAAGTTCTCTTTAGCAGAGGATTCCATCGACCTGGCGGCTTTTAACGAGCGCAAGAAAGAACGAAGCTTGCCGTTTGAAGATGTCGTGAAGAAGCTCAGAAAAAATGGCAGAATATAAAATAACCATCAATAAATCTGCCGCGAAAGAGTTGGAAGACATCCCACAGAAAGACTTGCGGAAAATTATCAAGCGCATTCGATCTCTCGCCAGAGATCCAAGGCCCTATGGCTCGCAGAAACTTTCAGGACAGGAGCGATACCGTGTTCGACAGGGTGATTACCGAATAGTATATTCTATTGAGGATAAGGATTTACTTATCGATATAGTCAAGATCGGCCATAGACGAGAAATCTATCGTTCCTGACCGTATGATCAGAATCAGGCCGGGATCAATAGTACAAGTTTTGCTTTTAGCGATAGAAGAAATATCGTCACTTGTAGCCGGTTTGGGAGTGGAGGACATCGATGAAGGCCAGCATGTTTTCCAGCGGGACGTCACCTTCGACGGCGTGTGCCGGGGCGAAGACGTATCCGCCGTCGGCGCCGGCAGCCAGGAGTTTTCTCGTTGCTCTTTTTACGTCTTCGACCGAGCCGTACGGCAGCGTTCGCTGCGTGGAAAGTCCGCCGTGGAATGCGAGCCGGCCCCGGTATCTTTTAAGAATGTCGAAAACGTCCATGACCTCCGGCTGGAACGGATTGAAGCAATTCAGCCCGATATCAATCAGGTCGTCGAAAAGCTCGTCGACCTTGCCGCACGAATGGATGAAGACGTATTTGCCGGCGTGGCGAACCAGCGAGTACATCCGTTTTAATTCCGGGAAGATGAACTGCCGCCAGAGTCGCGGCCCTATCTGTAAGCCCGTCTGCTGGCCCCAGTCGTCACCGAAATATACTGCGTCGATATCGTATTTCAGTGCTTCGGTAAACTGGGCGATGTTATAGTCGGCTATCGAACGTAGCAAACGCTGCACAAAGTCGGGATGGTCCAGGAAATCCATCATCAGGTTCTCCATCCCGCGCAGCGTCCAGGTCCGTTCGTACAGCGAAAAACCGATTTTGAATACCCGGAAACAATCGGCATATCGGGATAGTTTCCCGGGAATCTCGGCGAAAATACGGCTGTTCAGAGGATCGGGAAAATCGTAGCTGGCAAGTGTGGGTTCCGGCAGGATACGGCCTTCGACGATGCCTATGTCTTTGTCGACGCTGCGGTCCCAGACGACGCCGAAGACGTCGCGGAAACGGTCGTTGCCGAGATCGGTAAAAAAACCCGTGTCATGACCCAGCTTTACAAAATGGTTGTCCAGGACCTGCTCCAGGTCATCCCGGCCGAAATGCTTCCGCAGTTTGTCGGCTGCCTCAAGGGTCAAACCGCAGTGCCAGGGGACATACGAGACATTGTGTCCTTCGATTGCAAGTCTGACTACTTGTCTCTTATTCATTGACCGGTTCCGAAGCTGCGTAAACCTCGAAGCTGTTCTCGGGGGAAGATAAAATTTCGCCCATCGCTTTTTCGGTCAGGCCGCTCAGGCGAACATCATCGGCGAATTGTTCGATACCGACGTTATGCAGGCTGACAGCATGCTGCAATTCGGCCATCGGCCCGGTTATGCCGATGTTGCCCTGTGCCCCAAGTATCTTCGGTGCGATGTAAACGACAATTTCGTCGGCAAGGTTCTCCTTCAGGAATGACGTCAATAAAGTGGGCCCGCCTTCGACGAGTAATTGAGCAATGCCGCGATTGCTCAGCTCATCAAGTAGAAAATGCAGATTGGAAGAACCATGCGTATCCGGGTAGACGAGCAGTTCAGCCCCTTTGCCGGACAGCTCTTCGGCCGCATTTGGATTTGTCTGGACTGTGTTTTGGCTTGTGCAGACTATAACGGGACACTTATTAACTGTCGCAAGAAGCTGGGAGTCCGTCGGAGTTCTAAGATGGCTGTCCATAACGATCCTGACGGCGTTTTTTCCTTTGCTCGGGCGGGCTGTCAATAGCGGGTCATCGGCGATGATTGTATTGATGCCGACTAAGATTGCCTGTGCACGCCGGCGTAGTTTGTGCGTGTCTTTTCTGCTTTGCTCGCTGGAAATCCATCGCTGGTCACTTCCGTCGGCCCAGGCGACTTTGCCGTCGATGCTTTGCGCCCACTTTAATATCACCCAGGTCCTGCCGGTGGCGGCGAATTTGATGAAAGGAGCGTTGAGCAGTTTTGCCTGAGTCTCACAAATTCCGGTCTGCACCTCGATACCTGCGCTGTGTAACTGCTCAATGCCTTTGCCGCCGGCGTGCTCCGATGGATCGGTCATCGCGACGAAGACTTTCGCTATACCGGCCGATATGATAGCCTGCGTGCAGGGGCCGGTTTTGCCCTGGTGAGAGCACGGCTCGAGAGTGACGTACATCGTGGCACCGTTGGGCTTGACGCCTAATGTCTGGCAGTCTTCCAGGGCGTTGATTTCTGCATGGGGGCCGCCGAACTTTTTATGCCAGCCTCGACCTATAATCTGATTGGCTTTTATGATGATAGCTCCGACCGCCGGATTCGGCTCCACCGAGCCGATACCTCGCCGGGCCAGTTTCAATGCCATCTCCATAAACTTCTCGTCTTTGATACCCATTTTACAGCATCCTTTTGAGAGTGAGCCAATTGCTTTTAAGCCAGGTTTATTTTCTACAATTCGAGCAAAACTTGAACTGTTTATCAAGAAAGTAAATCTGTTAAGCCGGCTTTATGACTATTCTATCATTTTCAAAAACTGCTTTTCGTCTATCACATCGACTCCGAATTTCCTTGCCTTGTCAAGTTTACTACCCGGATTCTCACCGGCCAGCACAAAATCGGTTTTTTTGCTGATAGAGCTCGATGACTTTCCTCCGGCCTGCCTGATTGCCTGCTCTGCCTGCTGCCGGCTGAGATTTTCCAGCGTCCCCGTGACAACGATTGTCTTTCCGGCCAGTTTGTCCGAACGCCGGGTCTTTGGCTGCTCAGGCTTTACTTTGGCGGCTGATAACTGAACGATTACGGAGTGATTCTCAGGGTCGCGAAAATATTCATAAATACTTTTTGCCATCGTCGGCCCGATCTGGTCTATCTCCGCAAGCTCCTCTTGCCCGGCTGCCATCAGGGCGCTGAGTGAACCGAAATGTTCGGCCAATATTTGTGCCGACTGGCTCCCGATATGACGGATTCCCAACGCGGCAATCAATCGCCACAGCGGGCGGGCTTTGCTTTCTTCGATTGCTTTTATCACATTGGCGGCACTTTTCTCGGCCATCCGCTCTAAACCGGTAAGCTGGGCCTGGCTAAGCTTATAGAGATCTGCGAAATTTCCGACCAGCCCGCTCTCTATCAGTTGGTCGATCAGGGCCGGACCGAGATTTTCAATATCCATCTGTCCACGCCCGGCGAAATATTTCAGGCGTTCCTTCAACTGGCCCGGGCAATCCTTGTTCACGCACCTAATGTACACGCCGTCCTCGTCTTTGACCGCGGCTGAGCCGCAAATCGGGCACATCTTGGGTATTTCAAATACAGGAACGTTCGCCGTCGCTTTTGACTTTACTTCAACGACCTGCGGTATGATCTCGCCGGCCTTCTCGATGATTACCGTGTCACCTTGCCCAACGCCCAGACGTTTCAGCTCGTCGAAATTGTGCAGGCTGGCGCGCTTTACAGTGGTCCCTGCTAAAAGCACCGGCGTCAGATTCGCAACTGGTGTCAGGATACCGCTCTTGCCGACCTGAACGTCGATGGATTCGACGGTCGTCTCAGCCTGCTCGGCGGCGAATTTATAGGAGATGCACCAACGAGGCGCCCGGCCGGTAGCGCCGAGGATGTCCCGCTGCTCGAAGCGATTGATCTTTATGACCATGCCGTCAATTTGATAATCCAAGTCTGAGCGTTTTTCGCTCCAACCATTACAAATCTCGATAGCTTCGTTAATATCTTTTGCTTTTTTGATGTTCGGATTTACGGGCAGGCCGAGTTCTTTGAATCTCCGGAGGCTCTCGTAGTGATTTGCAGCCAACGGTTCGGAAACCTGACCGGCGGCGTAAGCAAAGAAAGACAGGTTCCTGGCAGCGGTTATTCTGGAATCCAGCAGTTTCAAAGAGCCAGCCGCGGCGTTTCGCGGATTGGCAAAGGCCGGCTCGCCCGCCTCGGCGCGAAGTCTGTTGAGTTCGACGAAAGAGCTTGTGGGCATATAGACTTCGCCGCGGACTTCGAGCACGGCGGGAATTTTACTGCCGCCCAGTAAAACGAGCGGCACCGCTCTGATCGTACGCACGTTGGCAGTCACATCATCGCCCACTTCGCCGTTGCCGCGAGTGGCAGCAGTGACAAGGACACCTTCTTCGTAGCGAAGACTTATCGCGAGACCATCGATTTTCAGTTCGATTACATAATCGTAATCTCTGGAAGCCAGCTGCTTTGCTACTCTTTCGTCGAACGCCCTCAACTCATCGGCGTTGTAGGTGTTATCCATACTTAGCATAGGTACGGCGTGCCGCACGGTGGTAAAACCTTCCAATGGCTTCTCGGATACACGCTGAGTAGGCGAGTCGGCAGTTACAAATTGGGGATTCGCCGCTTCCAACTTCTTCAACTCGGCAAAGAGCCTGTCGTACTGCCGGTCGGTGATTTTCGGCTGATTGAGCACATAATAAAGATAATCGTGCTCACGAATTTTTTTCCGAAGCTGCTCAATTTGTTCCTTTACATCTTTTGCCATAACGGCTTAGTTTATACGCTTTTTCAGCATATTTTGCAAGCCTTGTAACTTGTGGGTGTTTTTGGAGAAAATCCAGCCGGGCAGTGAAATTATCTTGAACTAATACGCAGATTAAAGTAAAATACCGCTTATAGAGGGATCGAAATGTCTTTTACTTAGTCCGGCCGGCAGAGTGTGCTTTGAGTTTCAGCGGTTTTGCCGACGAAAAAAAAGGAGGCGAGACAATGCGAAGCAGTAAAGCATTTATTTTGATAATATTTATCCTGCTCTTGAGCATTCTACCCCAATCTGTCCGCGCATTTACATTCGATTACCACACGATAGCCAACGCCCAGGCTCTGGTTAGCTGGTATGACTCTTATTTTGGCTTAGTCGCGGCTTATGACCCTGACACCAAAGAAGCTAATAATGCTCGATCTTATGCTACTGCCTATTTTGACGATGAAACGATACTTTGGGGTGATCATGTGGCGATTTCCGCTTTGGCTGATGCTTCTGTCGAACCGAACGAAGTGGTTCTATCTGCCGAAGTTACCGGTTCGTACGAATTCGCTATTGCATGGCCCCTTATGGAGTATTTCCAACAGGACGCCAACGGCACAGTAGAAGGATTGCTTCGAATCGACGAATTTCCCGCCGGCACTCCGTGCAGCCTGCAAATAGATATTTCATTCCCGAATGAGACCTGGAACGGTTTGTGTTTATGGCAGCTTTATATAGAGAGTTCTTCGGATTATTTTGTCGCCGGCCGTGATGAACTCGGAAACTACGGCGCACGATCCGGCACCCTTGATGCTTATGCCGGCGAGGAAATATATGTCTTCCTGGGCTTTGCCGCTTACGGCCGCGCCGACCACGATTTCGAGGCCCTGGGAGACGGTAAGTTCACAATAAATGCGACTCTTATAGCCACAAAAAAGGTTATGACAAAGGCCTATAATCCCACCCCTGCTGACGGCAACATTTATAACGATACTGCGGTGAGCCTTGGCTGGTGGCCGGGGGACACTGCGGTCTCGCACGATGTGTACTTCGGCACCAGTTTTGACGATGTGAACGAAGGAACTAATGGAACGTTTCAAGGCAACCAGGCCGCTACGTCTTTTATCGTCGGTTCTTCCGAATCTCCCTATCCGGATGGTCTTGTTCCGGGCACAACTTATTACTGGCGAATCGATGAAGTCGAAGCAAACGGTACGAAGCACGAGGGCGACATCTGGAGCTTCCGGACTCCCCCCAGGACAGCTTATGATCCTGATCCCGCTGATGGCGCCGAGTTCGTAGATCCGAACGCGACTCTTAGCTGGGAACCAGGCTTTCTGACGAAATCGCACACTATTTATTTCGGTGATAATTTCAACGATGTAAACAATGCCTCCGGAGGCCCCTCACAGGAATCTACGACCTATACTCCCGACCCGTTTGAATCAGAGAAGTTTTATTACTGGCGGGTGGATGAGGATGACGGCGTTGCCACGTACAAAGGCGAGGTCTGGAGCTTTTCGACTCCGGGCGCCGTCGGAAGTCCGAATCCATACAAAGGTGCCG
>CAZTDF010000229.1:0-6928 GCA_964612465.1 uncultured Pirellulales bacterium | reverse complement strand
CCGCAGTCTGGATTGAAGATAAGAATGGCAATAATTTCGCCAGATTCCTGGAATGTTTTGATTATGCCTATATCGATCCTTCGGATGTGGATTGGTATTCCATGGTACTGCTTATACTTTTCCCGGATATAGAAAAAGAACTTTGTCAGAGTTTTATTAACTCGATTATGAGGGAGAATGCTGACGAGCGTTATTATCATTTGCACGCATCTTTTGTCGAAGCAAGAAAGCATTTTGAGGACTACCCGGAAGAATATGAAGATTTATCGCTGATCCAGATAAAAGATGCTGTAAAGGTTAAGGGTGCTGTCTCGCATGATGTAGGTGCTTTACCGAAAGGCCATGCTTTGCGTAATGTCAGTGACTATGCATGGTATAATGACAACTACTGGGTCGATCTTTTTCCCAAGCTGGCGACAAGAGTTCTGCGTAACGTCAAGTTCACCGGTGATATAGATTTTCTAAGGAAGAACTGGAAGACGCTTAAATTCGGATTCGAGCATCTTAAAGAGCTCGACATAGACGGTGACGGCATACCCGAGGGCAATCCGGGTGAAGTTAAGAATACTTTTGACAATTTAACGCTGTTCGGCGTCGATGCCTATGACGCGACTATTTTCATGGCCGGTTGCCGTGCCATGATAAGAATGGCTGAGATGATGAAAGATAAACCTGCCGAAAGACAATATGAAGAACACTTTGAAAAAGTCTCGGCGATTCTTGAGAAATTATGGAGAGACGAGAAAAACGGTCAAGGCCAAAGACTGCAATATTATGTCACTTGCTATGATTCCGATACGGGCCAAACAAACACGGATACCTGGATCAATCAACTTGACGCTGTTTGGGCTTTGATCGCAATGGGAGAAGAGCCTTTTATCTCTGACGAAAGAGCTAAAAAAATCCTGAAAACGATTTATAAGAATAACCGCACTCTCATGGGCTGGGCCATGTGCCGGACAGAGGATGGAGGACCGGTAGAATCGGAACAGGGACAGGATGTCTATACAACGTCCAATTATGTTTTCGCCCAGCTTCTCGATTATTACGGTATGGTTAAAGAAAGCAAAGAAGTCTACAAGGCTATGGATAAGGTTATCTTCCAGCATGCCAATTCATTAATAAGTCCGGATAACCTCAGGGCTGAATGGGAACAGGAAGCCGGAGAATCGGCCCCCGGCCCTCATTATATCGTAGCCGCTTATCCCAGGCCGGGTGCTGTAATGACCCAAATAGTAATGCAGCGTATTAAAGAACTTCAAAAGCAAAAAGGTACGAAAAAAATAGACTCGAAGAGTTTGAAATCTTTTGTGACCACTTTAATGAAGTAAGAAGCGTAAATAATTCCTCGCTTTGTGAAGCAATATTTCAAGGAGCTATATCATGGGTAAAGCATTTGCCATGAAAGTCTTATGCGTGTCGCTGGTTTTGTTATCGGGTGTGAGCATCTTTGCTCAGCAAAGAAATGATCGGTGGGCGGAGATTCGGCGTTTGACGGCTGAAGATCATAAGAGAATGATGAATCTGCTGGGCATTAAGTCACTTCGACCGGGAAGAAACGGCATGAATCCCCAAGCGGAAAATTACGCTAATTACGACGAGTCAAAGGCCAATCCCTATCCGAACCTGCCGGACCCGTTGGTATTGAAGAACGGGCAGAAGGTCACGACAGCACAGACGTGGTGGAATCAGAGACGGCCGGAGATTGTGGATGATTTTGACAGGGAAATCTATGGCCGAGTTCCCAAGAACACCCCCAAGGTCAATTGGGAAGTAACAAGTACGGCCAATGAAAAGGACGGCGAAGTGCCGGTCATCACGAAACAGCTCGTGGGTCATGTTGACAATTCATCGCATCCAGCCATATCCGTCGACATCCAATTGACTTTGACCACACCGGCCGATGCAACCGGACCGGTGCCCGTGATAATGGAATTCGGCTTTGGCGGCCGCTTTGGCAGGCCCAGACGTAGCAGCGGACCAAGTTGGCAGCAACAAGTGCTTGCTAAGGGATGGGGATATGCCATTATCGTGCCGAACAGCATTCAGGCCGACAACGGTGCCGGGCTGACCCAGGGCATAATCGGCCTGTGCAATAAAGGCAAGCCCCGCAAGGTCGACGATTGGGGTAGCTTAAGGGCCTGGGGCTGGGGCGCCAGTCGCGCACTGGATTATTTTGAGACGGACAAATCTGTGGACGCCAAACAAGTCGGGCTTGAGGGCCACTCACGCTATGGTAAAGCAACGCTTGTCACCATGGCGTATGACCGGCGTTTTGCGATTGCCTTTGTCAGCTCTTCCGGTGCGGGTGGTGCCAGTATTTTCCGCCGGGATTATGGCGAAATAGTGGAAAATGTCGCCGGCAGTGGCGAGTACCACTGGATGGCCGGCAATTTCCTTAAGTACGCCGGCCCGCTGACCTGGGATGACTTACCAATTGACGCTCACGAGTTGGTGGCCCTATGCGCACCGCGTCCCGTGTTCATCAGCAGCGGTTCGTATAATGGCGACGCATGGGTGGACGCCAGGGGCATGTTCCTTGCCGCGGCCGGTGCCGGACCGGTATATAAGCTGCTGGGCAAGAAAGATATGGGGACCACGGAATTTCCCCCAATAGAAACCACGCTCATTGACGGGGATGTTTCTTTCCGCCAGCATAGCGGCGGGCACACTCCCGGTCCGAACTGGCCAACATTTCTGACGTTCGCCCAGAGATACCTTCACGTGAATCAGTAGTTGGATAAGGGCAGCCGAATTGTCTAAGTAGTGATGATAGCCAAGTTAAATTTAGAATCGAGATGAGATGATGAAATCTATCCTTAAAATTCTGGTAACCATTGGCCTGATCTTTTTGTATCCCTGTGTTGTCCTGGCAGTCGGCCAGACGCGATATGTGGATTTTATGAACAGCCGGGGCAGTTTCTGTCTGGCACAAAAGGACCGTCTCGCAACGCTTTACGTTGATTCGCAGGATCATACTGGTGTTGTGCGCGCGGTCAGGGACTTGCAGGCCGACATTAAACGTGTTACTGACCGCAATCCAATAGTCACGCACGAACAAGCCGGCGCTGGAAAAAATACGATCATCATAGGCACGATTGGAAAGAGCACCATCATCGACCGGTTGATCCGGGACGGCAAGATCGATGTCACGGACATCGCCGGCAAATGGGAATCGTTTCTCATTGAAGTTGTGCCGGAACCGCTGCCCGGCGTCGCCGGCGGATTAGTTATTGCCGGCAGCGACAAAAGGGGGACCATCTACGGCATTTATGATCTGTCAGAGCAGATCGGAGTCTCGCCGTGGTATTGGTGGGCCGATGTACCGGTCAAACGAAAAGAGGTCCTGTTTGTAAAGCCGGGACAATATACCCAAGGTGAACCGGCGGTCAAATACAGGGGGATTTTCCTGAACGATGAAGAGCCGGCGCTGGGTCGCTGGGCCGTGGAAAACTACGGCGGATTCAACCATGAGTTTTATGAGAAACTGTTTGAACTTATCTTGCGGATGAAGGGCAACTACCTCTGGCCTGCTATGTGGTGGGCAAGTTTCAACAGTGACGACCCGCTCAATCCGAAGTTGGCGGATGAATACGGCATCGTGATGGGCACTACGCATCATGAGCCGATGATGCGTGCCCATGCGGAGTGGAAAAAAATCAGGGGAGGTGCTTGGAACTACGAAACCAACGCTGAAAAGCTGCGACAATTCTGGACGGAAGGCATTCAGCGAATGGGTTCGCGCGAGAGTATTGTTACTCTGGCCATGCGTGGCGACGGCGACCTGGCCATGAGCGAAGAAACAAACATTGCACTGCTGGAGAAAATCGTCGCCGACCAGCGTAATATCCTCGCCGACGTCACGGGCAAAGAATTAACCACGATTCCGCAATTATGGGCATTATACAAAGAAGTGCAGGAATACTACGACAGGGGCATGCGGGTACCGGAAGACGTCACCTTATTATTGTGCGACGACAACTGGGGAAACGTCCGCAGGCTGCCCAAGCCGGATGCCCCGCCACGGTCGGGTGGGTACGGTATGTACTATCACTTTGACTTTCACGGCGGACCCGTAAGCTATGAGTGGCTCAATACCAGCCCTATACCGCGTATATGGGAGCAGATGCACCTGTGTTATCGTCTTGGCGTGGACCGAATCTGGCTGGTGAATGTCGGTGACCTCAAGCCCATGGAATTTCCCATCACATTTTTTCTGGATTACGCCTGGAATCCGGACCAATGGCCGGCGAAAAGTTTACCCGAATATACCCGGCTTTGGGCACAGCAGCAGTTCGGTCCTGAGCACGCTAAAGCCATTGCCGATATCCTGACGGGCTATACCAAGTACAATGGCCGACGGAAGCCTGAGATGCTGGCCGCGGACACCTACAGCCTGATTCACTACCGCGAAGCGGAAACGGTCGTGTCTGATTACAACAAACTGGCGGCAGAAGCCGAGCGGATTAATAAGGCAATGCCTTCTGAATACAAAGATGCCTATTATCAGCTTGTGCTGCATCCAGTGACAGCCTGTGCGAATTTAAACGATCTTCGTGTGACTTGTGGAACAAATCACCTCTATGCAAAACAAGGTCGTACCGCTACGAATGATATGGCGGAAAAAGCCAGAAGATTATTTGCTAAAGATCAAGAGATTTCTCATTATTACAACAAGGTTATGACCGGCGGCAAGTGGAACCACATGATGGATGCACGGCATATCAGTTTTACAAGCTGGAATCCACCGCAAAAGGATGTCATGCCCGAAGTGAAAGAGATTGAGATAGCTAAAGGTTCGGACATGGGAGTGGCTATTGAAGGTTCGGATAGCTGGTGGCCGATGGAAAAGGCCGAGGCGGTGTTGCCTGAATTTGATTGCTTTAATCAGCAAAAATATTACGTGGAAGTCTTTAATCGCGGACAGACGCCTCTCGATTACAAAATCGAATCGGGGCAGTCGTGGCTGAAAGTTACCCCTAACCAGGGAAAAGTTGACAAGCAGCAGCGAGTATGGGTAAGCGTAGACTTCCGGCAGGTGCCGAGAGGAACACATCGTGCAGCAATTACCATAACCGGCTCGGATGGAAAGAGCGTGGTAGTCCGGGCTGTCGTTAATAATCCTGAATTTCCGAAGCGAGATAAGGTTGATGCTTTTGTTGAAAGCAACGGCTATGTTTCGATGGAAGCCGAACATTATACAAGGGCAGTCGAAGCGGCTGGAATCAAATGGCTACGCATTCCGAATTTGAGCCGAACACTTTCCGGTATCACTCCTGTACCGGTAACAGCTAAAAGTCAGAAACCCGGAGGGGGTGGTCCTCATCTGGAATATCGAATGTATCTTTTTAGTAATGGCAGCGTGAAGGTGGAAGCGTATTTCTGTCCTACACAAGACTATATTGGCGAGCATGGTATTCGCTATGCCGTTTCATTCGACGATGAAACGCCCAAGATCGTCAACATCCATGAAAAGGATACGGTACCTGACTATAAGTATCCTCCGACCTGGAATCGGGCGGTCACTGAGAATATCAAAAAGACGGTATCCGAACACGTCATTGATAAGCCGGGCGAGCATGTCTTAAAATTCTGGATGGTTGATCCGGGCATTGTCCTGCAGAAAATTGTTGTCGATACGGGCGGCGTTAAACCGAGCTATCTCGGGCCTCCTGAAAGCTATCACACTCTTAGTCCTCCGGCTGAGACAGGTGCCGGCCCGGCTCAAGCCGGCAGCGACGGTTCGGGCGCCTTCGTTACCGGCAAGTATCGCAACATGTTCGCCGAGGCCGGGCACTCCCCGGAGGAAGTGGCCGCGAAAATCAACAGGGCTTATCAACAGTTTTTTCGTGGCGACCCCAACACGCAGACGCTTTATTATCCTGCCGGCTCCAATGACAATGGGCCGCTGGCGTATATGCCGGACATAAATAATAACGACGTGCGCTCCGAGGGCATGTCCTACGGCATGATGATCGCCGTGCAATTAGACAAGAAAGCAGAGTTCGATGCCCTGTGGAACTGGTCTAAGACATATATGTATCATGATGATCCCGCGCATCCCTCGTACGGCTTCTTCTCATGGCAGATGCGCTACGACGGCACAGCTATGAGCGAATCTCCCGCCCCGGACGGCGAAGAGTATTACGCTATGGCGCTGTATTTCGCCGCGGGACGCTGGGGCAACGGCACGGGTATTTACAACTACAAGGCCCAGGCGGACAAACTTCTAACCCATATGGTGCACCGTGAGCCGATTACGGGTATGGTCAAGGGCCGGTTCGCCAGAAAGCAAACAGTCGGCAGGCAGGTCAATCTCGAACACGCCATGATCCTCTTTTCGCCCGATTCCAGGCGGAACAACATGACCGATCCATCTTATCACCTACCCGCGTTCTACGAGTTATGGTCACGATGGGGACCAGAAGAAGATCGGGCCTTCTGGCGACGTGCCGCCACTGCCAGTCGTGATTTCTTTCAGCGAACGACGCATCCCCAAACGGGCTTAGCTCCGAATTACGCCAACTTCGACGGCACGCCGTTTAAGTCCTTCGGCCAAAGCGATGCGTTTCGGCACGATGCGTGGCGTACCGCCAGCAATTGGGCAGTGGATTGGTCATGGTGGGCAAAAGATCCGCGAGAAAGGGAGCTGAGCGACAGAATTCAGGCCTTTTTCGAGTCTCAGGGAATGGATAGTTACATGGACCTATATGAGCTTGACGGCACCCCTTTAGGCAAGGCGCCGCATCCGGCTGGTTTGATGGGAACAAATGCTGTTGCTTCTCTGGCGGCTACGAATGGCCCGCGCGCACGAAAGTTTGTCGAAGCCCTGTGGAACGCCGAGATCCCCTCGGGACGATACCGCTACTACGATGGATTGTTGTATTTCATGAGCCTGCTTCATTGCAGCGGCCAGTTCCGCATCTGG
>CAZTDF010000228.1:4742-6949 GCA_964612465.1 uncultured Pirellulales bacterium | reverse complement strand
GAGGGCCCGGTCGGCACATTCACAATGACCGGTTCCGGCACGGATATCTGGGACGTCACCGGCGTCGGAGAAGGTTTCCACGACGAGTTCCACTTTGCCTATAAGACGCTCTCCGGCCCCGGCTCGATTGTTGCCAGAGTCGACAGCGTCGATAATACACACTCCTGGGCCAAGGCGGGCGTGATGATTCGAAATACACTCGATGGAGACTCCGTGCACGCGATGATGGTTGTCTCAGCAACTTCCGGCGTGTCCTTCCAGCGGCGTCCGGAAACAGGCGCTGCCAGTGCGTCCGATACGACCGCCGATATAGCCGCACCGTACTGGGTGAAGATAGAGCGTACCCTGGCCGGCAACTTTATTGCTTACAGTTCCCCCAACGGCTCGACCTGGCAGATGCTGGGTGCAGCCGAATCAATTCAGATGGACTCAAACGTCTATATCGGTTTGGCGGTTACCAGCCATGATGCGGCTCAGACGTGCCAGGCGGTATTCAGCAATGTCACGACTACCGGCTCAGTCGGCGCGCAGTGGGCGAACCAGGATATCGGTATACTCAGCAACGATCCCGAGCCGATTTACGTGGCGGTCTCAAACAGCACGGGCGAACCGGTGGTTGTGGTCTACGACGACCCGGCCGCGACGCAGATAGATACCTGGACTCAGTGGGTCATCAGCCTGCAAAGCCTTGCGGATCAGGGCCTGAATCTGAACGACGTCGACAGGATTGCGATCGGTGTCGGCACCAGGGCTAATATGACGGTGCCGGGCGGCTCGGGTAAGATGTTCTTCGACGATATCCGGCTGTACGGACCGAGAGAAGTTATCGTTGAAGAATAAATTGACGCTTTAGAATAAGCGTCGGAAAGCAGATAAAGTTAAATATTTTTCGGGGCCTGTATCGACAGCTTCGGTACGGGCCCTTTCTTTACAAGGTCACGCATATCACATTTGCGCCGCCGCTTTCGTGCCTATCATTGCAAATCGAACGGCGTGTTATTAAGCGGGTCGAACCAGCCTAATTTGAAATCGCCCGGATTGGCGCCGTAGGCATTTTTATCGCCCGAGCCGGCCCTTTGCCGCGGTTCGATGTGGCCGTCCGCCCAGCCGACATTCGCCTGGTCCCTGTGGCGGAAATGAATAGACGGTGACATGTAAAACTCCCTGACGGGCCGGCCGCTGTAAACAGTGAAAGGCGGCTCGGCGAACGAATATTCGATGAGCGATTTTTGGTCATTGGCCATCGCCGTATCGGCGAACATCAGCGTCAGGGCCGGGGCGGTAATTTCCGTCATGCGCACCGTCATCGCGTAGCTGTCCTTCCAGGCCTGCACGCTGCCGGCAGCGCCCTGCGAGGTCCGGCTGCCGATGTACGTCATATTATAACCGTAGCCGCCGCAGCCCTGTTCGAAATTCGTATTCCAGTCCAGCCCTTTGACAAATTCCATTTTCAAGGGACATTCCTTTGCCCGGCCGTCGGCGAGATATCCTATCAACGGGCCCCTGAGCGGATCGAACGGCTCGCCGAGAGCGTCTCTTTGTCCGTGCCAGCGATGCAGTCCGGCGTTGTCCCACATGTCACTGGCGGCCGGCACATAAAAACCATCGCTCTCCGTGGCGTACCCGATGTTTGCTATGACAAGCTGCCGAAGATTCGACTTGCAGGCCAAAGCCCGGCTCCCGGACCTGGCCGCTCCCAGCGCCGGCATCAATATGGCCATCAGCAGGGCAATGATCGAGATGACTATCAGCAGCTCAATCAAAGTGAACGCTTCGCTATAGTTCCAAATGTAGAATTTAGAATTTAGAATTAGCCTTTTTTCATTCTCCATTCTCAATTCTCCATTCTTCAACTTCGAGCCATTGAGCAACAAAGACATCAAAGTCGGCGTCGTCAATGAACAAATCTTTCGGCTCGGCTAAATCGCACCTGCCAATCCAGCCGGGCCGCCCGAAACGACTGTGCCAGGCCGAAGCCAGCAGCGCGAAATCGTACATATCGACAACGCCGTTCAAATCGATATCGGCGCTGTACTTTTGTTCTTCAAGCACGCCCACCGCTTCGACGTCCACGCCGCCCGAGCCGAATGTCACCCAGGCGTCGTAAATCGGATGGTCATCCGAATAATAGTCCCGCACAGCCCCGCTCGCAGGGTCGATATGTGCTGCGGCCTGATCGTAAAAATCGCCGCTGCCCGGGATATCGA
>CAZTDF010000228.1:0-4642 GCA_964612465.1 uncultured Pirellulales bacterium | reverse complement strand
TCTTTGCCCGTAATAGTGAGCATGAAGAAGTCCGGGTCGCTGCCGTTGTCGCCGCCGAACTTCTTCGCAAAAGCATCGCCGTCAAGCATCGAATCGTAAGCGTAGTTGCTGTTCGTCACATACAATCCTCTAACAAAGCCCGGCTCTCCCAATGTCATAGTGGGCGGCGTAGTGAAGCCGATATAACCCACGGCGTAATTCGCCGAGCCGCCCTGGCCTGAGCCCGTGATAGCGTTGTATTGTGCCGCTATTCCTTCGGCCGCGGTATCGGTGAGATTGGAATAGGAAAAGCCGTCCCATGAGGCCCAGTCGGCGTTGTAATTATTGCCGAAATGCGCGCCGCCGCTGGTAAAACCGCCCGAGCCGTCCGAGCCGTTCCACCAGGACTCCGCCGGCAAAGCCAGGTCGTCAAACGTGGCTGTGGCGGCATTTGCAACTCCGGCTGTTAACAAAATCGAAACCAAACAATACAACTTTCTTAACCTAATCATTTTTGTACCTCCCATCCGGAGAATTGCCTGTAGCATTCTCCTTCGGTATCTGGCCCTTTTCGCGAGGGCGTGCCAATAAAAAAACCGCTGCTCCCACGAGAGAAACAGCGGTTTTAAATCGCCCTGCACAAATAGAACCACAGCCAGCGTAAAAAAGGCCGTAGAGCCACACATGCGTTCCAACTCGCGAGAACACAAGGGTTCCAATTCTGAGTCGTGTCGCGGGCATCTTGCCCGCGCTTCAGAACTCAAAATAGAATCCCTAACAATGTATAACCAATCACAGGCAGGTTTTCTGGCTTGCGTCTTACCTCGAAGCTCCTTCCCATCCGGCACCAATTTATGCCAGACAGTGGATAATTGCCTCTCGGATTTCCGATTCAGTAATCGGAGCAGACGCTCACAGCGGCGCGACCGCCGCGGATTTTAACCGCGTTCCCGTTTTGAGTATCCCAGAGCAAAATGCCCCGGGACCTGCAATCGAAATATCACCTTTTCAATGAGCTTTATTTAGACAGGATAAACATGATAATTCTATAATCTCATCAAATACCAGACCACCCGGTACACGTCAAGCGAAAAAAATAAATTTTATAATGCCTAATTCGTTGTCTATGTGCAATTTAATTGATTTATCGCTTGGAAGATGTTATCTTCGTTTCGCTTAAGTATAACTTTCTAAGTTTTCTATTTATATCTATTAATCACTGTTGAAAACCGGCCATCTCGACCGATATTGAACATAGGTGTGTATTGAACGTAGAATTACCGAAGAGTGGGTAGACATTCTGCTGAAATAACTTCATAAGTTCATTTATCAAAGGATTTTATACTGTTTTTCATTCCGTTGTTGGAGTTGGGTTGTCTGAGTATGCAGTTTGAATACGAATATCAGATGGTCAAGCCCGCCGAGGCTTGGCTTAAGTCCAAAGGCCTCATGGTCAAGCGCGAATTTCCCACTCCGTGGGGGATATGCGACCTTGTGGGATGCTCTTTTAACAAGCGGAATGTTAACAAGAGATTACGGCTCGGTCAAAAAAACCCGATAGGTTCACATTTCCGTACGATGCTCCTTTCGCACATCCCCGAGGAAAACGAAGCTTCCCCAATCAATCCTACTCATCTGGTCGAAATGTTCTCAGAATTTTTTGACGAGGAACGAATCGCATTGGAATTGGATCGCCTTGAGAGAGACAAATTCATTCGGAAGTCGCACACCGGCTCAATCTACAAGCTCAACGGGTGGATGCCCATCCATAAGAGACTGGTTGCCTTGGAACTCAAACTCTCGCGTGTTCAGGACGTCCTTCGACAGGCGATCGGCAACCTCGAGTTTGCCGACGAGTCCTACGTAGGGCTACCGATGGAAACTGCAAGACGCCTCGTAAGAAGCAGTACTGCTTCAATATTTATCGATAACGGCATTGGCATTGTCGGCCTGAATCCTGAAGACCACAGAGTACTCAGATTACCTAAATATTGTGGGAAGAGAATTGATCCAATACTTCAAGCCCACTGTATAGAGCGGTTCTGGAGAAACTACCCTAAAGGCAATTTAGCATAAGCTGCTCGGCGACTTTCCCCGGCTTTCTGATGTACGATGGGCTACTCTTGGGTAGGCATTTGGCTGGCAGGTCTGGTAGCTGACTTCCCATCACAAATGCCGTCGATAAATCTTGATACAATGCAAGTGCCCGTCCGTCTGGCGGACAAGAGGCTATTTTATCAAACCAGTACTTATAGAATTGTGCAGTATATTTTCTGGATGCCTCTCTATGCTTCAGAAGCTTGAATCTTTTTTGAATGTATTGTAAACCTTTGTATGCTTGGTCATCTACACTCAGTTTCTGGAGCGACTTTTCAATCCAAGTACGCAACTCGTCATTTATCACTGCCCAACGGCGCAAAGGCGGTATCGCAATCCTTGTTCTGGGTGCACCACCAGGGACACCGGCTGAAATATGATATGCGTACCTGGATCCAAGAGAAATTGCTGCATGATCGCAAAGGCCACGAGCCCACAAGATTAAATTGACGCCCCAATATGGCCCTCCTATCTTGATTGCCCTATTTGGTAATTTGTTTTTTATCAGTTCATGAAATTCTATTAACTTAGAATACCTGTAAAGGTATTTCTCATTACGATTCTGATCTAATAGGGTTTTATCTACAATCCAAATCCCATCTGCCTCTGCATCCTCGTAATACTCTTTTGCATGAACTAACTTATCGTCGCGTATAGGTTTGCTATTAATCTGTCTTTGGTTTGTGAATATCAATGGCAAAATTAAGCTGCCCTTAAATCCGGCTCTTGCCTTCCAGGCTCTCGTTGCCCTTGCCAACATTTTGTTGATTTTATTTCTACTTCCACGGTCGACCAAAGGAAGTTGTGGAACTGTGAGCCATTCTGGACGGTATTCATAACAATGGTTCAACAGTTCTGTAACAAACAACGCAATTTTATCGTAGTTATCCTGCTTCCAATTCTTCTTTTCACATAAGAGTTCATAATTCGAGAAATTCCCATGCAGTATATCCAAATTCCTCCAAAGCTTTTGCTGACTTTGTTTCCATACCCTTCTGGGTTTTTCCTGCCATTTTGTTGACAGTCGGTAGTCATAAGCATCCACAGCAGGATCAAGCCATATAGAAAGACCGGAAGGCAGCAAGTTCCTCAGACCTTCGATTGATTCAAGCGACACTCTGCAAATATCTGCGTCCTGATACTCCGCAACTAACATCCTGCAATCTGTTTCATTATTTACGAACGGCACATAATCTGCCATTAGTCCTCCCTTCATAAATTGAGTTTAGCGCGCCATATCAAGTAGCTACACGTATGTTCCGGCTCAGGAAAAATAGACATTTCATTGATCCCAATACGGTCCAGTTCCGCAAGCAGTGTTTCCTTATGAGTCTGTCTTATCCTCAGGCAAACAAGTCCGGGAGCTTGCTTGACGTTCAAGGCAAACTCCCTCGATCCAGTAAGTGTGAAGACTCCTTGTTGAAGCATTATCCTTTCAGAATTCCAGACAGGATATATCGCAATTGTGCGTCGGCCATTACTTCTTTTAATTCCCGATAACTTTAGGTATTTCTCAATTAGGTGGGCTTCGGAATGTGAATCAAAGACTCGTGGTTTCTTTGGATCAACTTGCCTATTAAGGTTCACTGGGTTAAAGATGAATACTCCTCCGTCATGTGTATATTGGTCATAGCAGGCAAAATAAAGTGCGATCACTGCGCTTTTAGTCCAGTCAAGCAACCGTGTTGGTAATCCATGGTGCCGTGCAAGTTGAAGCAAATTCAAATCTTCCTTTGGTCCAGGAGCATTCGGTATTTTTATCTCTGCGTATCTCCTGAACTCAGTAAGCAAGCTTAACGCCCGGTTTCTCTCGTCCACAGTTTCTTTCCTCAAGGCTGACGGAGTCAGATCCCAGGTTATGTCAGCATTTCCCCTAAACCAAAATTCTTCGCCTCCCTTCATCACAGAGTTACAGACATCAAAATACACTCCAAGATGGTCGATCACCTTCTCTTCCGGATATATACGACATGCGTTGGTAGTCCCTATCCCACCCTTTTTTTGCCTATGAGTAACCTTATCATTTTTGTCCACTTCTTACCTCCGACTCATTTACCGACATTCGTTTTTCCGCCTATATGTAAGTAATTCCTTTCAGCAACGAATGGATACCTCTAAGACTAATTTTAACTGGGTAATCCAATAAAACAAAGGCAAAAAGCACATGTTAAGAGTAAAACTTTCAGATTCTGTCACAATCAATATGCAAGGTGCTATTTACCCATTCACTAAGAGGAATAGCGTCCTCAGAAGGTCAAATGTTGATGCCGAATCTGAAAAAAAGCATAAAAAGTTCTTGACTCAAACCTTACAAAGTATTAGCCCTTTATAAGAGCTACACGCAGCAAGCTGCGAGTCACGGAGATTTATTTGGAATATGCCCGCTTTTTTGTGTTTAGATTCGTATAATACTTAACGAATTCATATTTCGTATGTGGTATGTAGTATGTCATAAGTTGAATTTAGAATTGAGAATTGAGAAATATAGAAGAAAAAAAGGCAGAATACTGGAAAAAACAGGTGAAAAAGAGTAGAAAACGACGAAAAATTGAGCTTAATTTGAAAA
>CAZTDF010000227.1:0-7013 GCA_964612465.1 uncultured Pirellulales bacterium | reverse complement strand
AGCGCAGACTTCAGGAACTCCGAGACGATAATCCTGATGAAGCTCAAGAGCTTCGGATGCAACTGGATCAGATACATGGGCAAATGGAGAGGATCGAGCGTGAACCTGGCGTTCCTGGACGACCCTGGCCACGTATTGAGGAACCGATGCAGCCCGGCAGCGAGCTTCGCCGAGAGCAGTTCATGGTACGGCGAGAACACCTTCAGGCGCGATTGCAAGAAATAGAACTGGTGCTTGGTGAATTGAATGAACAAGGCAAGGCCGAAAGCGATGAAGCGCGCATGCATAGTAGAGAGCTGCGTGAACTCCAGGAGCAACTGCAGGCAACAAATGGTGAGCTTCGCAAAGCCGGCCCCGGCAGGCAACAGGAGCGTGGACGCGACGATCTGGAGCGAGAAGTTCAGGATCTGCGCAGACAGATGGATAGTGTCAATGAGCAAATGAGCGAAATGCGTAAGCTTATGGAACGTTTGGTGGAGAAAAGTGAATCACCGAAGGCCGGCTAATCGTGTACGGATTTTACCTGCTCTTCTCGAAGATTGATTACCAGGACCTTATGCCTGACAATGGTCTTGCATTGCAGCGATGTGCAAGGGCACGAATCCGTTAAACTATTGCAGCTTACAGATGCATCGGTACACAGATGTTGGCATCACTTTTGGAGTGATGGCCACAGTGATCGCACCTGTACTGGGCATCTTCGATTAACACCTTGAATTCCTGCTCATCGCTGAGATGAAAACCCTGAGATATAAGGTAACACAGGTGCTCGCTATGGTCCCCCGTGCAGCATTCAGTATTTTGTTGTGTAATTTCTTCTGCCATGATGAATACTTCCTTAATTATTCATTTCAATGCAAATAGCTATACGGTTTGTCTGATTAAGAAGTTCATTTCGATTGGTTAATACCGGATCTATCTCAGGAATTACGGGTAAGACGCAGAGCAGGTTTGAAAATCCGGCCCTCTCTCGACTTGGATGAAGCAATGATGTGGGCAGCGATAAAAAACGCAATAGGGCTCTGGGTAAGCATGACCGGCGAGTGCTCCTCCGCTGCCACTCGCCGGTTCACGTCCAGCTTTCTAACAATAAAGTACCTTATCGGCAGGAAAGGGCACTATGTTAACCTGGATAAGAAAATTTGGAACGACCGGCCCCTGGTCTTGATATTGATTATTCCGAATCACGCATTATACAGAGGGGGATTAGCGCCGGCTCTTAATTCACGAGCCGCTTTTTGAGCCTTCTTATCGCAAAGTAGCCGACTACGAGGATAAATATGGCGATATAGAGCAAATCCAGCAGAAGTACCGGTCTATAATCGTTCATGCATACGGACCTGACTAATCTGACCGAGTGGGTCAGGGGGACAATTTCAGCAAGCGGTTGTATCGGACCGGGTAAATTTTCGATCGGAAAAACAACGCCCGAAAAGAAAAAAATCGGAGAGATAAAACCGGTGAAATAAAAATTGAAGTGGTTGATAGTTTTTACGAATGAGGTCACCAGCAGCGAAAGTGCCGCGAACATTACGCCGGTGAGAAAACCGACCAGCGGTGCAAGCAGGCCGTAAGGCAGAGCGACAATTTTGAACGCTGACAGTATGCACAAAACGGCGAATGAGAAAAACAATCCCTTCGTCCCGGCCCATAACATTTCACCGACGATAAGGTTGTTGACGGTAATCGGCGCCGCCAGCATTCCATCATAGACTTTTTCGAACTCCAGTCGAATGAATGTGCCGAAGCTGCATTCGAACGCCGAGGTGAACATTGCCGTAGTGACCAGCAGGCCAGCGCCGAGAAATTCGATGTATCTTACTCCGCCTATCGGTTCGGTGATGTAATTGCCCAATCCGAGCCCGACGCCGACCAGGAAAATAAATGGTTCCACGAAGGGCGGGAATCCGTTGCTCAGGATATTCCTTGTATAGACCCGCATGTGTCGATACCAGACGCTGTAAAGCCTCCAGTACAGAGGTGGATACTGGAGTGTCTTACTGTCGGTCATTAAGCTGTCTCCCTGTGGCTTTCAAGAAAACGTCCTCCAGATTGGTCTGCCTTATGAGATAATTGCCGGCCTTCAGATGGGTGGCCGCCATGTCTTTGAGCAAATCGATCTGGCTACAGTAGTAACGCATCACGTCGGGGCCGTGGTCCGCCCGGACATTATTTGAAAGCATATCCGGGTGAATCTGCCCGGCGGTTTCGGCGTCGCGGACCTCAAGGACGTATGGTTCCATGTTCTCTTTCAATAAATTCTCCGGCCTGCCCTCCATGATTTTCTCGCCCTTATGCATGATAAGAAGGCGGTCGCAAAGCTGAAACGCCTCTTCCATATAGTGCGTTGTCAGCAGGACGGTCGTTCCTTTTCTTTGCAATTGCCGGATTTTGTCCCAGATCAGGTGACGCACCTGCGGGTCCAGCCCGGTCGTCGGTTCGTCGAGAATCAGCAGTCTCGGGAAATTCAGAAGGGCCCTGGCTATTACCAGCCTTCGCTTCATACCGCCGGAAAGATCTTTGATTTTGGATTTCGCTTTTTCGGAAAGTTCGAGGAAGTCGAGCAGATATTCGATGCGGCCCCTGGCGTCCTTTACCGGCATATTGTAGAAATGCGAGTAAATCATCAGGTTCTGTATCACGTTCAGCTCATCATCAAGGTTGTCTTCCTGCTGGACTACGCCGGAGAGGTATTTTATGGCCAGCTCGTTCGTAGCAGGATCGTGTCCGAAGATATCCATCCGGCTGTCGGGATTCTTGTCCCGGGTGCATTTGCCGTAGATGATTTTCATCGCCGTGGTTTTGCCCGCGCCGTTTGGGCCTAAAAATCCGAAACACCTGCCGGACTCGACCGAAAAGCTAAGGTCGCGCACGGCCTGGATTTTGCCGAAGCTTTTGCTCAGGTTTGTTACGTTAATTACCGTTTTTGCCATCAGGACTACTACTTCCGTACAAAGCGTAAAGTTCACCGCCAATTTTCTAAATCCGGCTACAATACCATATCTGTCGCCCGATTGCAGCTATTCTGTATCTTTATTTGCATTTTGAGCCGCCGTAAAGATAAGTTTAATGCTCTGCCGGACTGGTATCCTGCGTAAATTCGGAGTATATTACTCAATCTGACTGAATCATTCTGTCATCCCTGCAAAAGCAGGGATCCAGGAGCGTAACAGCAAGGTGAGCTGTACTAATAAAACAAGACATGAATATGATGACAAGACGTGAAAGATTAATGGCGACGTTACGTGGCGAACCGGTGGATCGGCCAGCGGTCAATTTCTACGAGGTAGGAGGATTTGCAGTCGACCCGGCCGACCCGGATGAGTTCAACGTCTATAACGACCCATCCTGGCGGCCGCTGCTGCAACTGGCCGAGCAACAGTCCGACCTGATTCGAATGCGCAGCCCCGTCAGGCCCCGCGGTCACGAGCCCGCCCTGAGCGAAGTCGAAGGACTCGATGCCGGCGGCCCCCGCGGCGAGTTCTTTAAGACCGAGAAATTTCAGGCCGATGGCTGCCGCTTTAAGCGTGTGACTCTGAAAATTGCCGGCAGGACCATGACGTCGCTGACGCGCCGTTGTCCCGATCTCGACACAATCTGGACGCTGGAACACCTGCTGAAAAGCACGGACGATTTAAAGGCCTATCTGGAACTGCCGGATGAAGTCTTCACCGAGCAGATCGATGTCGCCAGGCTGATCGAAGAGGACAAAAAGCTTGCCGAGCGGGGCATTGTCATGGTCGATACGGAAGACCCGCTTTGTGCCGCAGCGTATCTTTTCAGCATGGAAGACTTCACGATAATCGCTTTGACCGAGCAAAAACTTTTTCACCGGCTGCTTGAGAAGCTTTCGCGTCACATATACGCCAGGACGCAGGTGACGGCCGAGGCTTTCGCCGGTCATTTATGGCGCATCTACGGGCCGGAGTATGCAACCGAGCCTTACCTGCCGCCGCACCTGTTCGAAGAATACGTTGTGCGATACACCGGCCCGATGGTCGAGACCATTCAAAAGCACGGCGGTTTCGCCCGGATTCACTGTCACGGCAGGATTCGTGCCGTTCTCGATTACATTGTCGAGATGAGCCCGGCCGCTATCGACCCGATAGAGCCGCCGCCGCAGGGAGATGTGGAGCTTGCATACGTCCGCCGCAGGTACGGCAAAGATCTGGTCCTGTTTGGAAATATAGAATTTGCCGACATAGAAAACACCGAGCCGGCCGAGTTTGAAAAGCTCGTCGAAAAAACTCTCAAAGACGCAGCCGCCGGTCAGGGCAAAGGCTTCGTCCTGATGCCGTCCTCAGCCCCTATCTGCAGGAAAATTACACCAAGAGTGCTAACGAACTACGAAACCATGCTCCGCCTGGCTGCGAAATTCAAATCGAACTCGTAGGGTGGGCAAAATCCGTTTTTGCCCACGCGGTTTAGATTACTCGTCCATCCCCAAAGCCTGCGGCTTTGAGGTTGCCACTCTTTTTCAATGAATTTTAGTGGGTGGCAGCCTCATCCTGATTGTCGTGTATCAGGATGGGGATGGCTTTTCCTTGGCTAAACGCATACTTGCCCCACCGATCCGTTTTACAAAGGCGTCGCATCGAATACCAGCACTTCGAAGAGCTTTAGGTCGAACGTGTGTGTTTTACCTGCTGACAATACAATCGCTTCGTTAGACGCGTCCTCTTTCCACGGGCTTTTCAGAGAATATTTTTCCGCCGCACCATTTGGCAGCTCGAAGGCTTTGCCGATGTCAATCGTAATACGGCCCGGCTTGTCGCTCGGATTGCGCAGCGACAGGATACCTTTTCTTTTTGTCCACGCGGCCCAGCCGTAAACTTCTCCGGCCGCCGGGTTGCCGCCCACCCAGTGCGTGTCGACCAAAACATCGGCGTTGTCATGCGACCATTTAGCCGCCTCGGCCAGGGCGTCCCAGTGCTCGGCTGTCATCAAAGACGGCGTAATATACAGCTCCTGGCAGTTGGTCCCGCTGGCGAAGAAATCCCGAATATCCTCGGTAAGACCTTCGCTTTCTTTCGGCAGTCCATGATTGGCGAACATGACGCCCTGGGTCATCAGCGAATTGATAGGATACAACGGCGCGCGGCTCACAACGTTATTGTAGGTCTCCTTATCACGGTAGGTAATCTGCTGTCGGCGTTCCGTGCCGGTGCCGTGCTTATTCCAGTCATGGCCGGATCGCCAGGTCGAATCGCAGTGCCACAGCCAGTACGGCGAGGACCATGTCCCCGTGGTGGTGTTGATAAAAACATCGGGTTTGACCCGCCGCAGCTCGCTCATAAGCCGCAGCAGGGCCTGCATATCGCTTGCAAATTCGGCGGTGGTTCCGGCGGGCCTGCCGCCCACGCCGATGCCGTCGAACTTGAAATAGTTAAGGTCGTAATCGTGAATCATTTTGACGCACACATCGCGAAACCTGCCGAAGTACTTTTTGCCGGCTAACGAAAAACCACTCTTATTCGTTTCGAAGCCCTGCTGCTGGCCGTACTTGAGCCTCGCCTCTTTGGCCTTGCCGTAGCCGCCGAAGGGAGAAAGCCATGCCCCCAGGACCGAATCGTATTTTTCTACTGCTTTTCGAAGCGGCGTAAATCCATCGGGATAGCCCTCGTGAAACAGCCACAGCGAGGCCGGATCGTCCCAGCCGTCGTCAAGCACGAAAGACGACATTGCCACTCCGCGCTTCTGGATGAGTTCTTTGCCGAACAGCTCGACCACTTCGATGAATTGCTCCGGCTGGATTTTCTCAGGCCCGTAGCCGATATCGTACCAACTGTTGTAATGCAGAAAAGGCCGATAGGGATGCACCCGCTGGCGTTCGACATAATACAAAAAGCCCCGCCGCAACTGTCCGTCCGGAACCACGCCGAATACCGAGCTATATTCAAGCCGCTCGCCCGGCGCCAACCGGGTTGTGTATGGCAGGCTGCATCTAAAACCGTTCGAGTTGCTCGTGCTTTTCGACAGGGGACTCTCGAAAGCGAAGAACATATTGCCTGCTACTACAGGCGAGCCGTCCACGATGCCTTCGACTTCGGCTTTCGCCTTCAGGTCCCACAGCGCGATTTCTTTTATATCGATTGGGTTATTCTTCGCCGTAAGGGTGATTTCCTGCCGGACATAATTCGAGCCGTCACGCAGCGTCGCTCGCCACCGGACTTCGAGATTCTCATTTGGCAACCCGAGCGTAACGAGAATTTCTTTGCCGGCGCACTGTTCGCCCAGCCGGCAAGACTTCGGCTCCGGCTCGATATTTTTCATCTGGGGCTTGCCTAAGATTTTCAAGTCGGATGCCTTCACAAATCGAATAATCCGACCGTTATCCAGAATAAGTTTAAAGCATTCGCCTTCTCCGGCATCAATCGCAGCCCCGGCAAGCTTATCAACCAGCCGGTCGGGCTTTAACCGTCCCCCGGAGATATCCCATCGGCAGATAAGTACGGCATTTTCCAAAACCACCCGGCCCCCATCCATCCTGCATTGTCCGGCCCCCGGATCCGGCCCGGGAAATTCAACCCCCGCCCCGGCCCGACCAACAGCCCCCAAAACCAGCACAATAAAAACCAAAACATCAAAAAACCATTTATTTCTGTTTCCGAGATCCATTTGACGTTCCTTTCGTATTTTACATGTTTCGATCCCACATCTTACCAAGATTTCTAGCCTATATCGAGAATCGGATTGAGGGTTGTGTCTCACGGAGACCTTGAAATTTACGATTTTCGACCACAGTGGGATACCCCACGTGGTGTCCCATTTACGATTGACTATTGCTTTGTGTCCTCTGCGGCAGGACAAATAGTGCCGTGTTATGGAGATTTTTTGAAAAAATGCCCGCTTTTTTCAATTGCCGTTCGTATAATAAATAACGAATTCGTGTTTCGTATGTAGTATATCGTAAGTGGAATTGAGAAATATAGAAGAAAAAAAGGCAGAATAATGGAATAAACAGGTGAAAAAGAGTAGAAAACGACGAAAAATTGAGCTTAATTTGAAAAAAC
>CAZTDF010000226.1:0-7114 GCA_964612465.1 uncultured Pirellulales bacterium | reverse complement strand
CAATTTCCAACGCAACGATGAGGATTACGAACGGGCGAAAGAGCTATGGGCGGCTTTATGCCCGCCTGGGGCGTTGGTCTTTCGATCAGTTTTTTTCGTTACTTCCGACGAGTTGTCTGCCTTTTTAGGAGTGAGGACAGTGTATATGAATGAGGACAACGAAAATATCCAGCAGCTACTTTCCGAGGCTCGCTCGGGCAGCCGGGCCAGCATGGGACGACTGGCCGGCATCGTCCGGGAGCGATTGTATCCGTTCGTTTTCCGCACTACACTTAATCATGATCTGACTGAGGATGTGCTGCAGGAAACGCTGCTGACCATGGTCGGACAAGTCGCCTGCCTGCGGGAGAAGCGGAGATTCTGGCCGTGGGTGTTTCGTATCGCCTGGAGCAAGCTTCAGGACAATTTCAGACGACGCCGACATCAGTCATCCGGGAAGGCCTCACTTCGTCAGAATCAGTCATACGAAGCCCGGACAGACGGCGGCAACCTCCTGGAAGCGACCATTCACGCCGAGAGGCTTCAACAGCTCTCGGAAGTAATCGAGCAACTCAGCCGGCAGCACAAGGATATTCTTCGCCTTCGATACTACGAGCAATTGCCCTACACCGAGATCGCAACACTGACACGAACGACGCCCCAGAAGGCCCGCGCTCGATTCCACCGCGCCAAGAAATATCTCAAAGCCCGCATGATGTAAGAAAATCAAATATCAAACATCAAAATGTAAAATTATGGAATGTTGTTCGGCCAGAATTTCTGCAGGTACTCGATGCTCTTGCGGGCGATGGTTTCGGGGTCGGGGTCGTATTTGAAGACTTCGACGCTGAGCCACTTGTCCCATCCGACGTCTTTGATCGCCTCGGCAATCGGAGCGTAGTCCACATCGCCCATGCCGGGGCCGTACAGGTTGGCATCGTTGACGTGAAAATGGCCGATATCGCCGGCATTAACCGAGCGGATAATATCGGGTACCGGCGTCGGTTCCGAGCACATCGCCTTGACGTCGAGATGAATCTTGAGGCTGGGATGATTTATTTGCCGCACCATTTTCATGCCCTCGGCGACCGTGTTGATAAAATCGGTCTCCACGGGCGAGAGCGGTTCAAGGCAGATAGTCAGGCCCAATTGTTCGGCCTGATCCAGCACGGAACTGAGCAGCTCGACGGCCCGCTGCCATGCGCCTTCTTTGGTCTGCCCCTCGACGATGCTCCGCTGCTTAGGCGAGCCGAGCACCAAAATTTTGCCGCCCAGGTCGCTGCACAAATCAAGCAGGCAGGACAAGTAATCCCTTGTCCTGCCCCTGATTTGATTATCCGTTGTGGTCATGTGCAGCCCGCTCGGGCCGGCAAAAAGCCAGTGGAGCCCGACGGTCTGAAGGCCGGCCTCTTCGATAGCGCTGCGCGTTTCTTTCCTCTGCCCGGCTGTAATTTCATCCGCCGAAGTCGCCAGAGTAAACGGTGCTATCTCGATTCCGTGATAGCCCAGCTTGCGGGCGGTCGAGCAGACCTCGGCCATCGGCCGGCCTTCGAACATCTCATTGCACAATGAAAACTTCATTATACTTTATCCGGAACAACAAACGGCTCGCGGTAGTTACGCTTGATGAACATGTTGGCAAGGTCGCTGTTCTCACCCACGTACCGTTCCTTCTTGGGATCCATTGTCAGAACCGGACCGAGCGTGATTGGCTCTTTCTCCAAGCTCACCTCGTTCGCGGCCAGGTGCTCGAGCATCCTGTCGAAGGAGTCCATCATCTCGGCGTTGTCGCCGATGGCGGTCTTGATCTCATCGACCGTCGCTTTCTTGCCCAGCCGGTGAGAGGTATTAGCCATGTGGCACAGCGCGGCCGAGAGGTGTCCGACCTCGATGTCGGCATTCTGGTCGCTGCGCTTGCGGCTGCGGACGGCCTTGATGAAGTTCTCATGGTGCCCGGAGCCGCCACGGCCGGAGAACTGCTTGATCTTCTTGCCGTCGTTGTCAAAAACCCAGCCACCACCGTCATCGCACGGGAAGTAGCCGCCTTCACACTGCACGCAGTCGCCGATGCGCGTGCCACGGAAGTTGGGCATGTCTCTGCGTCCTTTTGCGACCGGTAGACCGCGGACCTCGAAGATCAGCGGCACCGGCTTGTAATTGAAGAACGCGATCTGAGTATTAGCTGTCTCGCCGACATCGTCGGTTTCACCGACGCCGAATCGACCGCCAATGCTAAAGCACTGCGTCGGCAGCCCCGGATCGCCCAACGCCCAACGGGCGATGTCCATCTCATGGGGACCCTGGTTGCCGATGTCGCCGTTGCCCGAGTTCCACATCCAGTGCCAAACGTAATGCAGGTCCGTTCGATTTAACGGCACCATGTCGGCGGGACCACACCACAGGTTATAGTCCACGCTGGCGGGGACTGGATTCGGTCCGTTGGTCCCGTGGACGATCCCATTGCTGCCGGGACCACGGCGCTTGTAGCAGAAACCGCGAACCCATTTCATCTTGCCGATGTGGCCCTCGCGAATCCACTCGAACGCGGCCGGATGGGCCTCGGACGAGCGCTTCTGCATGCCGATCTGGACGATTCGGTTGTATTTGCGTGCGGCCTCGACCATCTTGCGGCCTTCCCAAATCTCGTGGCTGGCGGGCTTTTCGATATAGACATCTTTGCCCGCCTGGCAGGCCCAGATCGTGGTAAGGGCGTGCCAGTGGTTGGGCGTAGCGGAGGTGACGGCATCGATTTCCTTGCTATCCAGGAGCTCACGCATGTCCGTATAAGTCTGGAGCTTGACGCCGTTCTTTTTCTCGAAATCTGCGGCCCGGTTCTCTACGTGCTCGCGATCGGCGTCGCAGATGGCCACGAGACGCACGCCCGGAATCCTGCTGAAATAGTTCATGTGACCACCGCCCTGGCTTCCAACGCCGATAACCGCAATGCGAACGTCGTCATTGGCACCCAGTACGCGCGAGGCGGGTCCTGCCAGCGCCAAGCCGGCACCAATAACCACCGAACTTTTCATAAAATCTCTACGACTTAGCTTACTCATAATCTTCTCCTATATTTCAAAAAAGTTTTATTCCCAGCATCGATTTCCTCTATTTTGTCGCTGCATATTCGCGGTACTGCTGAGCCACTTTGCCCTGCTTTTCGTCACCTTTATGGAAGTAGAAGCGATATTTGAACGTCAGGCTCTCGCCGGCCGGAATTGTAATATCACCTGTGCCTCTCGGCTTTTTCTCGAAGTAACTCACGCCGAACGGATTGGCCGCGAACAAACCGTAGTCCCGAACGTGCCACCACGTCGGATGTTTCGGATTCGATGGGTGGTCGAATATCGCCACGCCGACCACCTGGCCGTTGACCGGCCCGTAGTAGTCGCACCACGCAGCGCGCTTGCCCCAGGTTTTTCCGTCGGTATCGCCCGCACTGTTAATAATATGGCCCTTGCCCACCTTTCCTTTCAGCCGCATGGTCGGGGCCAGGCGAATCGCCATCGAACCTTCCTTGGTATCGCCCAGAACCACCTTGCCTTCCGAGGCGTGAATCGTAATCTCGATGTCCATGCTCTGCCCGTTCCGCCGGTTGTAGAACCGGTGCGTCCGAGTGTCCGTGCAAACGACTTTGCCGTCCTTAGCTACCCACTTATTCGTATCGACAATCTCGCCCATTTTTTCGCCCGAGCTGACCTTTAAGAATTTGTCGTGGACGATGTTGCCTGACCTGCTACTGCCTTCGCCCCAGAAATCCTGCCCGTTGACCTCGCCGTGCGTAAACCAGAGGCTTTTGTGATGCACATGATCCTGCGCTTCGTCCTTGTTTATATCCTTCATCGGCCAATGCCGAATGACCGGCATGCCCGTCGGGCCGATCACCGGGTAAAAGAAAGGCCGCGGCACATCCTGGTAGTTATACTCGGTGAACAGCTTGCCGTTGATCGTGATCCTCAGCTTTTTGTCGACATCGTCGATCTTAACGCCGTCCCTGCCCGGTGCGCCGCCCGCCTGGGCCTTTGCAATCATCTGCCCGAATACCTGGCGCTGCTCGGCAAGGGCCTTGACGCGGTCGCCGGGATTGGTCCGTGCTTCCAGAAGAATCCAGCCATCATAGTCCATCGCGACGAACAGATTCATTAGTTCCTGGTATGGGTAGCTGCCGATATTCAGCTCCCGCACGTGGGCGGTGTCGCCGAAGCGGTCCTTGACAAGGTTGAAATTGTACTCCAGCCCTTCACCCTCCAGGTCCTGTCCGTTGCAGTTCCAACAGACGCCGACGTTTGGATGGTCGGCAACGTCCATGATCTTCTTAATGATCGGCAGCGGCGAACACGCTCCGTGAACTTCCAGGCGAATCTGCTGACCGTAGTCGGCGCCGAAGCGGCCCAATTCATTAAGCGACTTACCTATCTGCTCGATCGTCTTTTCCTGCGAGACGCCCTTCGGCAGATCGTTCGGCTTGACTTTAACGCCCGAGCCGCCGCAGTCGCGAGAAAGCTTGATATACTCTTTCGCTCCGTCGATATCTTTCCTAAGCCTCGATGCATCAGCGTGATGAAAGGCGAAGTTCGTCCCCGGTCCCAACAGCGTCACGGGGATGTCATCAAAACGTTTCTTCACTTCCCGGCGCTGCTGGGCGTTGAGATTCGATTCGACGCCGTGGGCGTGCTCGGTCCGTAATTCAACGCCAAGCACTTTGGTCTTTTCGCAATTGGCGATCAGCGTCGGCAGGTCCCAGTCTCTACCCCAAAGGTAAGTCACAAGTCCGAATTTCATCTTAGAGCCCGGCCCGGCCGAACTTCGGGCCAACACCCTGCCTAACGGACCGGCCGCCACAACCGCGGCTCCAACATACATCGACTGTTTCAGAAAAGCCCGGCGTGTTCTAATGATTGTATTCATCGTTTCCTCTTTCTGTAACATTTAAGATTTGTATTTCATCCTCATTAAAAGCCGAAACATGAATTTTCTTCATTCAAAATTCGTCTGTCAAGCGATTTCTGTCATTTTCAGCAACTGTTCTGCAATTTTTCGGTCCGCATCCGGGTTCGCGATTTTTCTGCATCCTTCCTTCATTTCCCGCCGCAGTTGGTCGTTTATCATCAATTCTTCCAATTCTTCCCAGAGCCATTCGGACCTGTCTTTTTCATCGGGCAGATCATCAACGATAACCGCCGCCCCAACTTCGACCAGCTTTCCCGCATTCAGATACTGATGTTTGTCCTTATGATACGGGTAAGGCATACAGATACTGGGAACCGCCGCCGCCGCGTATTCCGCCACGCTGACGGCCCCGCTTCTGCCGATTACCAGGTCCGCGGCGGCCAGTAAATCCGACATATCATCGAAATAACTCACAACCTTGTAGCTGATTTTGGCATCACTATATTGGCTATAGACATTCTCGTAATTATTGCGCCCCGCCAGATGAACTATCTGCCAGTCGTCCACGAAGGCTTCCAGTTTTTCCAGCAGCGAACATACCGCTTTGTTGATATTCTCAGAGCCGCTCGATGCGCCGGTTATGAGCAGAATCTTCTTATCCCGATCGAGACCTAATTGCTCTATTGCCTTCTTCGGCTGAGGATTCTTAAAGCCGCTCCGTATCGGACAGCCAGCAACGCTGACTTTCTTTTTCCGCCGGGTAAAATATTGCTCCGTCTCCGGGAACTGCACGAAAATTTCGTCCGCCCAGCGGGCGTTTATCTTGTTCGCCCGGCCCGGCACAATATCGACATTCAAAAGGGCGATCGGAACTTTGCGCCTATGCGCAGCCAGGCAAACCGGCGCCGAAACAAAACCCCCGGTACCTATGACTACTATATTCCAATTTTCATGAATCTTATCTTTGGCGATGCGATAGCTTCTAAGCAAAGATTTACTAAAATCGAAGAATCTCCCGGGTCGAATAGAAAAACCGACGGCCGGCAGAGCGGTATATTCGAAACCGGCCTCCACAATAATATGCTTATCGATACTGCGCGTGCTGCAGAAAAAATGTATTTTCGCCGAAGGCTCGATTTCGATTATCTGCTGCGCCACGGCGATAGCAGGATATATATGGCCCCCGGTCCCACCGCCGGCAAAGAAAAAACTTCTATCGACCATAATCAATGCCTCCTTGCATAACCTTACACTGAAAACCTGCCTGATGCCAACATAAAATGCTGCCGTTATGGAGCGGCACTATTCAGTCGACAGGAAAAACTATATCATCTATCCAGGCAGTGTCTTCACCCCTGGAAGCTGAGCTATCCTTTGGATATGTCCACTCAAATGTTCTCGTGCCTGCTTCCACTGGGAATGATACTTCAATCCAACCTTGATCGCCGGACCACTTACCCTGCTCTGCTCCATCAATATAAAACTTCAAATAGTCAAAATTCCGTTCCGAAGAAACCTTACAGTAAAAGGTGATATCACCTTCAATACAATCAAGAGTCGCACTCAATGTAGAAGTTTCGTTATTGCCGATAGAGCCTGCTTGAGCACAATAAGTCCCGGAATAAGCCTTAGTCGAAATAATCCAGTCAGCATCCCCAAAGCTCATCCAGTCGAAATTGTTAAAATCACCCGTTTCAAAGCCTTCTTCGGATGGAGACTTCAGCATAAATGTGAACTGTGCAATATCCGTTCCAGGTACCAACTCTATAGTTTTGGCAAAGGAAGCTCCATCCGGCCTGGTAAGCCTGATCTTATAGGTGCCGCAAAAGCCTCGGAAACTGGTTTGGCCGTTCTCATCTGTTACAGCACTAAGCTCAGTCGTCCATTCCTTAATCAGAGATTCGTACCTTCTTCCCGCTTCATTCAAGGTCCAGTCGGCATTGACAATCCACCAACCATGTTCATCAGCACTGCCTCCCGGAGGCCCACTCTCCGAAAAGCCCCACATCATAATGCCCCCCACCGCAGGACAACTAATGGCAATGCGATAGAAATCTTCCATATCATTAGCGCGCATCATGTCATCGGCCTGATGGACAGTAAACTCTGTCACCCAAATGGGAAGTCCTAATTCAGCCAGGGAATTGAAACGAGATATGACGCCCAACCGATCGAAATCGCGATTAATATGACATTGTACACCAAGCGCGTGTACCGGTGCTCCGTTGTCGATCAAATGATTAATCAA
>CAZTDF010000225.1:0-7158 GCA_964612465.1 uncultured Pirellulales bacterium | reverse complement strand
ATAATAGCTGACAATCTTACCCATCGGGATCGGTACATAATCTACTACAATATGGACGTGGTTGGAACATACCGCTAATGCAAGAATCTTTTGATTTAGCTTGTCAGCTTTTTCGCAGATAGCTTTTGCGGTGATTACTCGATGATTTTTCGAGAGTTTAACCGGATTTTTGGAAAGATCTTGTTTGTTCGAATCAGCAAGAGATTGATTAGCTGCATAGGTTATACCATCCTTAACGAATCTCCGCTCATCTCCCTGAAGCCACGTGCCATACGTAGTGAAGGTTATCATGTACCCAAGAGTCTTCGCCATATTTAGCCCGGCAATTTATTGCCGGGTGCCTTTAATCCTTTAACGGTTATTCATTACCAAGTGCCGTTAATTTAATGCAATCTCAACCCGATGTTCCGGGCCGGTTACCCCGAAGAGGTTCATCGTCCGAAACTTTAAGCGTTTACGATCACTGCCGTCGAGCGATAGTTCGACCTGCTCACCACAGTCGCGCCATGTACCATCTTCGTCCATCATCTGGAAGCTCCGGAAGTTGGGTGTGCATGAACCGAGAAACACCTGTACGCTGCCATCGGCGGTTGTCACCTTCGAGGTGATGACATTCGGCGTCCATTCGATCCAGTCCCGCCGGGTAGTCTTTATGAAGTAGGGCGTGTTATAAGCCCAGTGCGGCTTGCCATCGCGATACCATGTATTGTTGCGGAATATCTCGTCTTCAAGCACAACAAGGGTCGAGGTGGGTCTGGCCGGGAACGTGGTAAAGCGATTGGTGTCCGTTTCCCAGCTACACCAGCGATAGGTGTCAGGACGAGTTTCCCACTTTCCGGTTTCGGGGTCCGGCCTCATGGGGCTTCTATCGGGGCCGACGAGGCGAATTACTGATTTTGCCCCGTCACGCCAAATCTCATCCCGGATTTCAAGGGCCGACAGCGGCACCTCGTTTTTCTCGAAATGGGCGTCGTACTTGGCGTCGATCAGCACCCATTTGCTGAACTTGTTGACCCAGACCTCGTTGACCCCGTGGTGCCCACCATCGTCTTTGAGCCCCGGCCCGCAGCCTAACCGGCGAGTGACGTAGCCGAAGCTGTTCAGTACGGCGTGCTGCACAATACTGAAATGCGTACAATGAAATTTTCCTCCCTTGAGTGCGGCATCGAGAATAGCGAACGTGTCGCCCCGGGTCTGCGTCGGATTATCGTTTTCGATAGCGATATTCGACTTGATCCAGTGGCGCAGCAGCAGGATGCGCTTCCATTCATCGCTCTCGCCGGCCACGACGGCATCGAGGCCGTACCGGCTTCGCAATCGGCCGATCCGCGGGCTGGAGTAGTTCTCGAACGCCCGGAAAAGCTCATTGCCGCAATACCGGGGATTCTCGACGGGCTGCACGACAAATCGGCCGCTCTCGCCTGCGGCCGCCGCCAGAGACAGGGCCAGCAAAACACCTGCCGTAATAACTCGGAACTGCCGGGTTCGTAAATAGTTGATCTTCGTACTGGAATTCATAATTTGTCCCTGCTAAAAGAGCACCGGCCACTATTGTGGTGCCGTGAAAAACGTAAATGACATATCAACAGGTTCGCCTGTTTGATCGTAAACCGGCTCCGGCACAAAACCATCACGAGTAATACTTATCGCCGTGCTGCCGAACATGTGGGGACGATTTGTCCAACCCCACGGATGCTGAATTTCATCCAATCTTGCCCTGTACACAGCTACGACACTGAACCAATATATCTGATCGGGATGTTCCTGCCGGAACCATGCATCCTCCGGCAATCTCACCGAGTAACGGAAGACCGACTCATTTGGCTGTCCCTCGGGATTTCGGTCGTAGCCGACAAGAAACTCATCGTAGTCGTAGGCGAAATACTCCCAGACTACTTCGCCCGGATTCCCGTCCTGGGCCGGAACGTCTGTTGGCATTTGTAACGATAGTATGAAGTAATCCGGCCGCCGGGGCTCCTCGATCTGGTCGCAATTGTACGCTTCGTATCTATAGCCAATGTACGATCCTTGCCAACTGATGGCGAGAACCGGATCTATTCGATCACAGAACCAGTCGTCGGCCACCCGGCGTTCGACCTGTAAATTACCGACTTCATCATCAATGGCAAACGATATCTGGTCCTCTGATGAGTACGGCCAGTCACGCAGAGACATAAACGGCTGGTCCCATTTGCCCCAGGGATGCTCGGTCAGAAGCTCAAAGCACATGTCATACCTCTGGTTCCACCCACACAGAAGAGAATTCTCTATAGGGTAGATTCTCCCGGGGAACAGACGCTCGTCGTACGTCGGCCAATCGCCCATGATGGCCGGCATAACCGCACCATTGCCCCAGAGATGCGGCCGTGTTATCCAGCTCCACATATTCTTAGCCTCTACATCTGCGGGATAAATAGCCGTAATGCTGATCCAGAAGATATCCTCATTACTCTCAACCCCCCCCATGTGGAACCACTCTTCCGGCTCCAGAAGGACTTCATATAAGAAACACCTATCCGGCTGCTTCTGTGGGAATTCGATGTGCCCCACAGGTTCAAAATGAATCCGCTCAGCGGGGATTTCCAATGACCAGACCATACGCTCGGGGAAGGCTTCGTTCTGGTCGATGCCCTCGATCTGGTTGGCCCAGAAACCGATATGCCAGGCTTCCGGCTGCGATTCCGGCGGCTCGGGCGATGTCCAGGACTTGTATCCACCCCACCACCGAATTCGTGTCACCGGAATGGGCCCGATGCGGCGGAAGTCGTCGGCATCCATACGCCACTGCCTCTTCTCGTCGCCGGTTTGCTCAGTGGACCGTGCCGGCTCACCCCAGCCACAGAACACCGGCGGTATATCCACGTCCGGCCCGATTTCTATCGGCGGCCGGGACCATATCAAAAACGGCGGAATATCATTCGGCTCGATGGGTTCGATGGGCTCATTGGGTTCGCTGGGGATATTCGGATCATTGGGGTCCGGAGGTCCGTTTGGATCGCCTGGTCCACTCCCTGCAACCGAACCGGTATCCGAGGCACTGTAGACCGTGAAATCCTGTCCCTGCTCGTCCGTGGCGGCCCGTACCCAATAATAATAGGTCGTGTCCGGCTGGACATTCAGATCAGTAAAAGTGACCGTTGCCTGCCATGCAGAGATGGCCGTCCTGGTGCCTGAAGCCGATTCCGAGCGAGACACCTGGTAATAACTGGTATAAAGGGGCCCGTTACACAACGCATCCCAGGTGACATCGACTTTATCAGTATACGTACCATCCGAAGCGGTTAGTCCCTGAGGACCATTGGGATTCGGTGTATATTGCAGGATCATATTCGGATTATGGGCGTAAATAACGGCCAGATCGGTGCAGTAGGCATTATTATTGAGAGAATTCTGCTGGAGCCATAGTGTCGTGAGATTGTTTAAGCCAGTTAACGCGTTGACATCAGAAATCTGATTCTCGTGGAGCCAAAGTTCTTCAAGGGCCGATTGACTCGACAGACCATTAATATCGGTGATCTGGTTCCGGCCAACATCAAGGGCAACCAGGCTGTTCAGGCCGCTCAAGGGACTCAGATCGCTGATCTGGTTGCCCGATAGGTAAAGTTTCTGCAAATGTGTGAGCGAGTATAAGGCATTGATGTCGCCGATCTGATTGTCCGTCAGATCCAGGTAGGTCAGTTTCGTTAAGTTGGCCAGAACGCTGATGTCCGTGACCTGGTTCTCGCCGGGATCCAGGGACGTGAGGTTGGTCAGAGCAGCCAGCGGACTCAGATCGTTGATCTGGTTCCCGTAGATACCCAACCACCAGAGTTGGGTCAGGCCGGACAAAGCACTGATATCTTTGATTTCATTTCGACGCACATCCAGCGTAACCATATTAGTGGCATACTCCAGACCCTGGAGACTCGTAATCCCCAGGGACATGGCATTGAGCTGATAGAGACTGGTCATCTGCGCACGTGTTGGATCTGTGACACCCAGGGCGAGCTCCACCGCAATTTCGAGGTTGGGATCTGCGAAAATCACGGGCAGATGATTATTGGGATCACTTGGGACATTTGGCTCATTGGGTTCGTTGGGTTCGTTACTGTCGCCGGCGATATTGGTCAATCTCAGGACAATCACATCATCATCCGTGCCGTTATAGGCCTGCCCGGTAACAACGATCTTACCGTCTGTTTGCAGAACCAGACCATAGCCCCATTCCACATCATTCGTGGCATCATATTCATAAATGCCATTAGCCCCGAACGTCGTATCCAGGGTACCGTTCTGAGTATATTTTAAGACCACCAGATTCCAATCCGATATTCCGCTGGCAGTGATACCGCTGTGTCCCGTGATGAGGATACTATCATCACTCTGCACCATTAAGTCAAAGCACTCTTCGCGAATGCCGCCATCGTAGAGCACGATCCCGTTATTTCCAAAACTCATGTCCAGGATACCATTGCTGTCAAAACAAATGACAGCAATATCATAGTCTGTATAGTTTGGGTCCGGTTGAGTCCTAAGGCCCGTGACCAGGATGCTCCCATTGGAGTTTGTATCAATGCCGTATCCCTGGTCATAATCCCCTCCGTCATAAAGAACGATCCCGCCGGTTCCAAAGCTCGTGTCCACCGTACCGTTTGCATTTAATCTGACAACTATAATATCATAGTCCGAGCCGTTGTGGCTGCTACCGGCCACGAGTATCTTGCCATCAACCTGTAAAGTTAGGCGCAATCCCATATCATGACCGTTTCCGCCGTCGTATATAACCATCCCATTTGTACCGAAGGTCGTGTCCAGAGCACCGTTCGCATTTAAGCGCATGACGAGAAGGTCATTATCCGTTCCATTACTGCTGGATCCGCAGATCACGATACTGCCGTCCGGCTGAACCAGAAGATCGAGAATCGAATCATAGCCGTTACCACCATCGTAAGTGTATATTCCATTCGAGCCAAAGTTCGGATCCAGGTTCCCGTAAGTATCAAGTCTTAAAACGATAACGTCACTGTCTGAACCGTTCGAAGAATCACCTGCCACGAGGATATTGTTATCCGATTGCACAGCAATCGCAACGGCGCCGTCACTGCCGTTTCCACCGTCATAGATATACGCGCCATTCGTACCAAATCCGGCATCAATTGTGCCGTCCTTGTCATGACAAATCACCATAAGATCATTGTCTGTACCGTTGGTCATATATCCGGTCACCAGAATCTTCCCATCCTGCTGCAGGGCTATATCGCGTCCCCGATCATATCCGGACCCGCCATCCCATAACACATATCCGTCCGGCGAATGAAAGGTCGTATCCAGGACACCCTGGGACGCCCAAACCGACAAAGTCATTAAAAAACAGCTACTCCACAGAAATGTAACCTTTAGAAGTTTCATTTATCCACCTCTCCTTTCTCATTCATTCACTCAATCTTTCACCTGTCCTTCAAGTCGAAAGCCAAACAGCATGACTTCATGCCCTGCATACCGACCTGGAAAACCGTGCAAGCGTAATTCAAATGGTTCCTGAATTCTAACATCAAACTGATTATCAGTAAACCTAAATTAGATAAAGACAAGGTGGACGTAAATTGCGACCACCTTCAGAAGTTAAGAAAACAGGCCGAACACTGTCCAACAAGCATTCATAAGAACTGGGCATTGACAGATGACTGTCACGAGTTTTAACATTTACACGAAATTATTACCCTCATATTTAGCCCGGCAATTCATTGCCGGGTGCCTTTAATCCAGTCTCTGAGCAGAAATCAACATAAGGGAAACAATGAAAGGAACGACTAAGCTCAGTGACGGCAATGTAGCGCAACGGAATTGCCGTCCGGTACGGTGCCTTGTTCGATATTTCTTATCTTTGCCATCCCTCGATCTTGAAGACTTCCTCCAAGAGTTTCCGATCAGCTCTACCTGAATCCGGAGTGAACCAGACTTCAAAACGGGCGGCATACGGCTTACCCCAATCACCCTCGTAAATAGTAAAATGTGTATTTGAAAAAAAGAGTTCTTCGGGATTTCCCGACCAACCAATCCATTCGTTTGATCGCACCTTAAGCCTATCAACTGAAAGAGGCGTTCCCTGGGTAATTTCAAATGCTTTGAGATAAATCATACCAGGCTCGCCTGGATTGACCCATATTTCCGAATCGTAAAGTCCGGGCTGAAATGAGTTCCGCAACTCTAATGAAGCTTCTCCTTGCCGGATACTGCCAGCCGGTAAAATACTGCGTATCGTCTCCCAGGTGGGTTGCGAAGCCAGAGGCGCTAATTCTTTCTCAACATGAGCCAGCGCAGCCTTGGTCAGGCGACGTTCCTTTGCATCTGATTGTTCAAAGACCTCAACAACAAGATCGTCGGCGGTGATAATACACCGGCTCTCACGCATTTGATTGCCTTTCGAGAGTATCAAAGGCATAGTTTGGCCTACTCTCATTTTGGTTACATCTCCCCATGCACTGGCCCAAGGCTTTCCAGAAAAGCCAATAGTAAATCGTGACTGGAAATCCGGAATATCAGACTTTGACCAAAAGTCAATATCGTGCCTTGTGTAATAGCCGTGAAGATTGTACCGCCATTTCGATCCGACCATCCATCTGCGGGTAGCAAAAACGCCGTCATGTTCTTTGAACACACGCCACGAAGGGCTCGTGGCTAAATATCGCATCAGAACTTCGGGGGCATTTTTATAAAGAGTCACCAGCATAGTCACATTTGCCGTGATTATTGGATCATAACCTCCGGGAGAGGCGAGAGCAACCAAAAGGTTCTGTTGAAAGGAATCCTTTGCACCCCCTGGCTCTGCCATAAATTCATTCTGCGGTTCTGTTATCTCGATATTTGAGGGGATTATGAGATTGTCGGTAAAACCATCCTCACTCGGGCCTAACATTGATGCAAACATCAGGAAAATAATCGCAACTAATGCCGCAACACCACACAACGGGAACATTGCAAGGTTTATTACACCATTTACCCAGCGTCTCTTGATCAGATTCCACACCGCGGCACAAAGAACTCCAAGGAATGCGACTGCCAAGCATACGGACAACACGTTTGGTAAAATGACCAATTGACGCCAAAATAGCAGAGCAGAAAGTGTAAACCCCGCAAGAAAAACAAGACAAGTTACAGTTGGAATCCATTTACTGTTAA
>CAZTDF010000224.1:0-7171 GCA_964612465.1 uncultured Pirellulales bacterium | reverse complement strand
CAATCCAATATATCTCTCGTATCTCCTTGTTATCACTAATTTTGCGCCCATTTAACCCTTTCGTAAATTGGGTTTGTTTTTTCAAATTAGCCCCTGCCGGAGAAACCAACGGATTTACCTTTTTCAATTAATCATTCATCAATAATCATTTTCAGAAACCGCGGATTTCTCTGATTACGCGGAAGAAAAGAACAAATCGTAAATCGCAAGTCGTAAATCGTAAATGGCAAAGTCTCCTGTCTTCTGTATCCTGTATTCCATATTTATTTTGTTATACATTATACGAATAATATCGCTAAAAGTCGAAAATATTTTAAGAAAATCTCCATTACACGGCGTCCACTATTAGTCGTGATTGGTGCGAATTGCGTATGGAGGGCCAAATATGTAGGATGGCGCAGCTTCGCTGCCCATGCTGATTCTTAACGGCAGACCCGAAAACCTATGTCCCAGTAGTTGGCGTACGGTATGCCGTCGCCCCTGATCGAGACATCACAGTCGGAGTCGATGCTGCCCATACCGCCGCCGCGGAAAATGCGAGAGGTGTCCAAACTGCTGCTTGTCCACTCCCATACACTGCCTGCAATATCACTCATTCCGTAGCCATAAATCCCAAATCTGCCCACAGGGGTAGTACCATCCGGATGCTCCGAATCCCTGTAGTTGGCAATTCCCGGATCTATGGTTTGGCCACAGCCATAGATATACGTGCCGTCATAGTCGGCAACAGCCTGCCATTGATCTTCCGCAGGAAGGTAATAGCCATAATAGTTTGCAAAAGCCATAGCCCCATACCAGCTCACGTAGGTAACGGGATGGTTGCCAAAGCCGTCATCAACGTTGAACACGCCTTCGTTGTAATGGATCCGGGAGGCTCCGCCATCGGTTGCTCCATAGCCGGTATAGCCTGAACCATCGCAACGATAATACCACTGTCCGGCATAATCTTCCCCGCTATTGGAACCGCTTGCGCCTATGACATCATTGCCGTCTATCGTGATGTCGCCGGAAGCCAGGGCCGCGTTCAGGAAATCGCAATACTGGGCGTTGGTGACCTCGTATTTGCTCATTTGGCCGTTAAAGCCCGGATCATTGATATCGACAAACACCAGCGGCGTGTTCGGCCCAGGCTCCCATATTAGGCGAGGGTAGTCGTACTCATCCCACATCTTCCAGATATCGTTAGGGCCATTCACTGTTTCACTAACGAAGTCCCATCCGGCTTCGAGGAAAGTGCTTGCTGTTTGCATTTCGGCTGTGGTTTTGCCCGTGCCCCCGTCACTGTGGCCCTGACCAGAAATCTCAATGTCCCAGAAGCAGTTGCTGATGTAGCCATTGATATCGTTGTATCCACACAGGCCACCGACATAGACGGAAGCATTACTGACATCGACAACACTGGCTGAATAGCAGTCGCTAATTAATCCACTGTTTTCTCCGCATAAACCACCAAGATAGACCGAATCGTCATTGTTGCTACTAACGGAACAATTCGCATAGCAGTTGCTTATAGTTCCAGTATTGGCACCACACAGTCCACCAAGGTTCCAGGACTCTCCCTTGCCTACAACTGTGGTCGTCGCGTAGCAATTGATAATATTGCCGAAACTTTCTCCACACAGCCCACCAAGATAATCGCAACCGCTCCCGGTAACCGACCCGGCCGCATAGCAGTCGCTGATGGTACCAAAGTCATTGTGTCCGCACAAACCGCCTAAATTCTCAGCACTGGAACCGCCGGTAATTGAGCCTATTGCACTACATTTGCTTATGGATCCATTGAAATTCCGGCCAACTAAACCACCGGAAAACTCAGGGTAGCCATCCCCGCTAATAATTTTGTGATTCACCACACTGATGTTTTTGACCTCCGCGTTTTCCCCTCTAATCTCACCGAACAGGGCAAGATAGTCTTTAGCTACACCTGTAGTGTCGATAGTTAAGTTGCTGATTATGTGGTCATTGCCATCGAAAACGCCACAAAATACTGCACCTTGAAAATCACCTCGTGAGTTATCCGTATCCGGTGAAATGACGGCTCTATCGAAGACCTTTCGTCCGGGCAGGTTTGGATCGAGGTCGATGTTGGCAGTAAGGATAAAGTGTTTGTCGTAATCTTCGGGTGTTTCGCCAAGCAGTATCAGGTCCTCGGTCGTAGCTATCTGATAAGGATCATTCGGCTCTCCAGTCCCGCCGCTGTACCTGATATTAATAGGAACCAGGAGAAAAGCGTGATATGCAACTTGCGGATTGAATCCGTTCCCCACTATCCAACCGGAGTTGTTTATATCGTGTGCAGAAATCAAGATCCATCCACTGGCAGGGTCGATGAGAGTATTGAGGTCGATGTTATTGCCTGCGCCTGTGTGATCGAATAGAGTGGCCCGGTAATCACGTTGGCTGTTGTACGCCCATCCTACGATCTGGCCGGCGTCGTTGATGGCCACGGCGCCACTTTCATCGCCTCCGAGTGTACACAGGTCGATGTTGTTGCCTGCTCCTGTAGAATCAAATAAAGTGGCACGGGAATCGTCACTGCTGTTTTCCGCCAATCCTACGATCCGACCGGAGTCGTTTATGGCCAAAGCGGTACTTTTATCGCCTCCGAGTGTACCCAGATCGAGATTATCGCCAGCCCCTGTTGGGTTAAATAGAGTGGCATGAGAACGACCTTCGCTGCCTTGCGCCTTTCCTACAATCTGGCCAGTGTTGTTGATGGAGTAAGCCACACTCCAATCGCCTCCCAACCTGCCTAAGTCAACATTATTGCCTACCCCGGTCGTGTCAAACAAACAGGCGTTGTATTCCCAAACACCCAGTCCGTAGTCAGCAGGTCCTACGATTTGACCAGCGTCGTTGACGGAGCGGGCACGACTCCAGTCGCCCCCCAGTGTACCTAAGTCGATGTTATTGCCAGCCCCGGTGGGATCAAATAAGGTGGCCCGCTCCAAGCCCTCGCTGGTGAATGCTGTACCTACTATCTGGCCGGCGCCGCTGATGGATAGGGCGCAGCTCCTCCCGCCGCCTTCCAGGGTACCTAAGTCGATATTGTTGCCTGCCCCTGTGGCGTCAAACAAAGTGGCATGCACCCAGCCCTGATTGTGTGCTGACTCTCCCACAATCCGGCCGGCGTCGTTGATGGATACGACACTACTGAAGTTGCCTCCGAGTGTACCGAGGTCGATGATTTCGTAGACGATCTCTGCATGTGAGCAAGCTGGTAGGCCACCATAAAATATCCATACAGAAGTCAATAGCAAAATAGTTCTTGAAAATCGTGAATTGATCAAAGCCACCATTTTTATCCTCCTGCCCCCACGTTTTTAATTCATAGTTACAGGGTCACAAACGGCTTTATCCAAGTTGATGCGGGGATTATTGTAGCAGATTTCTGCTCTACGTGTCAACGACAAAAAGGCGAAAATGTCCCCATTTATTTCTTTATGAATATTAGTTTTGGAGGATTTGCTCTGCTGCTCATTCGAGGAAATAGTCTCGTGTGCGACGGTCATTGCGAAGCGCCCGTAAGGCATTGTGGAGCCTTGACTTTACTGTCCCGACGGGAATCTGAAGGGCCGCAGCGATCTCCTGAAGGGTCATATCGTCCACGAACCGCATCAACAGAACCTCACGCTGCTCAGCAGGCAATACAATCAATACAGCGGCAAGTTCCGAACGGTAATGTTCACTTTCCCCGGATTCGGGGGCTGCCGGCTCGTCAAGGACTTCCTCATCGGATGCAAACCGGCTGCTCTTGCTGCGGATATTTAGGGAAATATGCCTGATTACAGGATAGAGAAAAGTCGTCATAGCAGCGGTAAGCTCAAAACCGGGGAACTTACCCAGCAGATAAGTAAAAGTCTCCTGAAGGACATCCAGCGCATCGGCCCTGTTGCCAGTTATTCGCCAGGCCAATCGGTAAACCCAATCCCGGTATCGGCGGTAGAGGGCCTCGAAGGCTTCGGAATAGCCCTTGTTTGCCAATTCAATCAATTCCTGGTCGGATTCCATAGAAAAGCTTCTTTGCTCCTGAGAAAAGACCATCGCCATTTCATGTTAAGTTTACCCTTTTGGACGGTTCTATGGCAAGCGGCAATCTGCAAGGGGCATGGAACAATAGTAGTTTGTCAAACATGAATTTGTAAATTGTCTACCTGTGATTGGGTGGCAGCCTCAAAGCCGAAGGCTTTGGGGATGGTCAATACGGCAGAAGCCATCCCGGTAGGGGCAGGCCCATGTGCCCGCCCTGGGCAACCACATAGGGTTGCCCCTACTGCCACCCTTCCAGATTATTAAATCACATTGAACAGACTACATGCGATCTTACATTCCAGGATCCTTATCAACCCATTCTGATGGTCGGACTGGAAAGTTTGATGATCTCTGGCCAATATCGACGTTTACCGGCCGATAATGTTTGTTATCCGTCTCCGTTGCCCTTTTCAGATTGCAAAGCACGCCAGGATGAAATATCCACCTCAGTCAAAAAAAACCGAACTTCTAACTGCTTTGAGCGTAAAAAAAGCATAGGCAACTGAAAAATAGAATACTCTTTAAGAAGTGAATCTGTTGATTTTTAGTTCAAGTGTAATTATGCCAGTGCCGATAAGATATGAAAGTTCATAAAACGATTTTTTCTCCCCTCCGGAAGACATCGGGTAGCAGACCGTTGCTCGATGTTTTCTTTTTTTTATACATTCAGAATTCTGATTTAAAACTTCATTAAATCTTACTTTTTCAGACCCCGAAGCTGAATCTCGTCGAATTGACCGGTGTCATCGAATGAGCCGACTCCAACTTTGCCCCACTTGAAGTTATCATCGACGGCAGTCATGATTGGCTTAACCCCATCATCGAAAAAGACCTCAATCGTACCTTTTTCAACATCCCGCTCTACGCGAACGGTATGCCAGTCGTCGTCCCATTTTGTACCTTCGGTTCGTCTCTTCGCTATTGAAACGCGAGGCTGGCCGTTAACGATAAATATTGAATTCGCATGGGCATCAGACTGGTTTGCGATGTGTACATAATAGAAGCGCGATGGATCCTGATGCCCGAAAAACAGGCACATATCCCGATGGCCATAATCTTTAGTAGTAGAATGCATCTTCAATTCCAGCACAAAGCTTCCCACAACCACGCCCCTGATAAGGTTGATATTTACAGGCGATCTAACCTCGGGCTTATAGTTGCTCTGTTTGTACAGAGCTAATACCTTGCCACCGCTGTCATCTTCAATTCGCCACGCTTCCGGATCAGTAGGCTGCCAGTCGTCGAGACTTCCATCCTCAAAATCCGTCTCGAACACGAGTGACATTTTCTTGCCGACGCCTGTTCCGGCCGGTCCATTACACCCGGCTGCCACAATCAACAATACTGACCCAGCAACAGCCATTTTAAAACAGGTTACTGCTCTCATTGTGAGTTCTCCTTACTTTCTACCTATGCAACGATCAATTTTATTACCACTGGGCCTCAATATAGGGGCCGATAGGACCTTTCGGCGTGAGTTTCGGCCGAGACTTCAGGATGGCTTCGGCAACGGCAATATCACTTTTACGGGTAATTTTAATATTCGAAGAGTCCGTCTCAACAATTGTGACCTTGTGCCCCAACGCTTCGACCAATTGCGAATCATCGCTGATTTTGCTCTTGTCGAGATTGTCGAGGTTTTCGTATGCCTTCCTGAGCAGGGAAGCGGAAAATATCTGCGGCGTCTGAGCTTCGTAGAGACCGGCCCTTTCGACGGTTTGCGTAATAACATTATCCTTTGCCTGTTTAATCGTTGCCGTAACCGGGCAGGCAGGTATCGCAGCACCACTTTTGGCGGCAGCGGCGATAGTGGAGTCTATGATTTTTTCCGTCACACAGCACCGGCAGGCATCGTGAACGGCGATAAGATCGATATCGTCTTTGATAAGCTCGATCCCTTTATTGACAGTATCGAAACGCTCGTCACCACCTATGAATATTGATACGCCAAAGAACTTCAGGTTAGGGCCCCATTTTACGCTCACGAGCTCTTCGTCCTCGGAAGTTATGCCTAACAGAACCTGTTTCACGTCGTCGCGGTTGGAGAAAAGCTCTGCACTGCGCAAGAAAACGGCCCTGCCGGCTACATCGACAAATGCCTTTTTTCTTTTTCCCCCGAATCGGCTGCTGGCCCCGGCAGCACAAATAATCGCAGCAACATTTTGACTCATAGCAAAGGTCCCTTATAAGTTCATCGTTATGCTTTCAATATTAATATTCAATTCCCCGTCTTGCCAGTTGGCCTTTATCGTACGGATGCTTGATATTTTTCATTTCCGTCACCAAATCCGCCAATTCCATCAATTCCGGAGTTGCGCCCCGGCCGGTCAAAATTATTTCCACTAACGAATCTCTCTTATCTATGAGATCCTTGACATCTTCAAATTTCGCCAGGCCTTCCGAAAGGCAAAATACAACCTCATCAAGTATCAACACATCGTAAAATCTTTTCTCCGCCGTCTGCGTGATTCTTTTAAGGGCATCGCTGATTGCGGCCTGTATCTTAGTGACGGCTGTTTCGTCCTCTAAAGATCCGGACATATCCCACGGTACATCGAGCGTTTCGACTCTGATTCTCACAGCCCCCAACTGAAGTGCGAAACGCTCCCCGATATCGAGGGATGCCGGCTTCAGGAATTGATAGATCAGCACTTTGTTGCCCTGACCGGCGGCACGCAGTGCCGAGCCGAACGCAGCGGTCGTTTTGCCCTTGCCATCACCTGTATAAATCTGCACAAGTCCTTTTTCCAGCATAGCGGCATTATACGCATATCCGTCACAAAATAAAGTGTTAAATCAAGGAATGAAGGATTGCTATGTCGAGGACTTTAACCTCAGCGTTTCACTATTTTCCGGAATCAGAACCCTTATCTTCAGAGGCCGGTTCTGCGGGAAGCTCGCCGGCGATTCTGGAAGTGGATTCGGCCATAATTGATATATCCGTGGAGTATTCCGGATAGGAAAGCGAAAAAATCTTCTTGAAGGCAGGTATCGTATTTCAGGCAACAAAATAACCGCAAGCGACAGCAGCACCAAAACAAAAATCCAGCTCTAAAAGCAACCAATGCACAATCCAGAGATTTTCCTTGATAAAAGAGTGTATAATCTGGTATAAATAGGATTGCTGGAACCTGCGAAT
>CAZTDF010000223.1:1857-7199 GCA_964612465.1 uncultured Pirellulales bacterium | reverse complement strand
AAATATTAACTGTTCAGTTGAAGGCGACAATCCAAAGCCATAAACAGATATTGAACAATTAGTCATATCGTAACATGCATCATGAAGAAAGCTTGGTGCTGATCAGACGGTTGAGGCTGATGTCTTCTTCGGCGGCCTCATGTCCATTGACTATTTACGATCCATTCGACCTTGCTCAGGACAGGTTTACTATTGAATATTTAAGGCCAGATGCTTCGACTGCGCTACGCTCCGCTCAGCATGACAAACAGGACGGTGGGGCAACCCTTCGACTTCGCTCAGAGCCTGCCCTGAGCTGGTCGAATGGGGCAGGTCGCCAGCATACGACTTCTAATCCTCTAATTTACCGCCATATCTGGCAAAATAACTTTATCTCAATCGGTTGATTTTGTTATAATGCCGCAAATAACAGCTTAGATAATCGAATTTCGAATTTATTTTATAAGGAGGTTCAGCAATGCAAGGTTTATATTCCCGCCGGGGATTTTTGAAGACGGCTACTGCAGGCGGTGCGGCTTTTGCGCTTTCGGCTGCGAGCTACTCCCGAGTGCTCGGCGCCAACGACCGGATATCTATCGGTCAGATCGGCTGTGGCGGCCGAGGGATTGGCGCACACATGGCGGGTGTGCATGCTCACCAGGCCACGCAGAATTTCGAAATTACCGCCGTTTGCGATCCGTGGCGGCTGCGCCAGGAGGCAGCAGCCGCCAAAACGAAGCAGTGGTACGGGCGCGAGGCGCGGAAGTTCTCATCGTATCGCGATTTGGTCGCTCTCAAAGACGTCGACGCCGTGATGATTGCCTCGCCCGACCACGCGCACACCACGCATCTCGAAGCGGCGGCGAAGGCCGGCAAAGATGTTTACTGCGAAAAGCCTTTGGCCCGGCGGCTCGACAGGCTTATAAAAGCGTGCGACGCTGTCAAGGAGGCCGGGATAGTCGTTCAGATCGGTACGCAGTTGCGGAGCTTTGGCACGTTTACCGGCTGCCGGGAGCTTTATAAGACCGGCATTCTCGGTAAAGTCGGGCGGATCGAACAGTGCCGCAACGGCGAGCGCCCCTATTGGTATGGGTACGTCAAGGACGTCAAAGCCGAGGACGTGGACTTCGACGAGTTCCTGATGGACCAGCCGAAGCGTCCCTTCGATCCAGTGCTATACTCGGGCTGGTACGGCTATCGTGACTTCTCCGACGGTCCCGTGCCGGGGCTGGGCAGTCACTACATCGACCTTGTGCATTATATTACCGGGGCGAAGTTTCCGACGAACTGCGTTTGTTTAGGCGGGACGTACACGTGGAAGGACGAGCACAAGTTCACATGCCCCGACCACGTGCATGCCCTGTGGACTTATCCGGAGGATTTCATGGTGAGCTACTCGACGAACTTCGGCAACGGCAGCGGCAACAGCTTCAAGATATTCGGCGACGCCGGCGTTATCGATATGGTCAACTGGAACGCTCCAATTCTGACCGCCGAGGGGGCGAACAGCGCGAAAAAAGGGCCGATACGCGGCAGGAAACCGGTCGAAGAAGTCTCGCGGCCGGAACACTTCCTCGACTGGCTCCAGTGCATGCGGACGCGTAAGACGCCCAACGCCTCGATCGACGCCGGATACCAGCACGCGGTGGCGGTTATTATGGCGATGAAGTCGTACGACACGGGCCTGAGAATGATTTACGACGCCGAGAAACGTGAGATTCGTCCGGGATAAATTTACGCCGGCGATTGTCTAAAAGGAAAAATCAAATAACAATGTATATGTTTAGTCAGGTAAGAGCCATCCCCATCCCGATAACAACAATCGGGATGAGGCTGCCACACGATAGAATTGATGGAAAGTGGGTGGCAGCCTCAAAACCGAAGGCTTTGGGGATGGTCGCGAAACGAGTTAGGAGATAATATCGATGAATGCTTTTGACGAACTTTCCCGCAGGGATTTTCTGGGCCATAGCCTGAGGCTGGGAGCGGCGGGTCTTGCCGCTTCTTATACTGCCACATCAACGATGGCTTCCGCGGCCGGAGATCGCTGGCAGATCGGCTGCTACACCCGACCGTGGGCGAAGTACGACTATCGCGTGGCGCTGGATGCCATTGCCGAGGCGGGTTTTAAATACGCCGGGCTGATGACGGCAAAATCGAAGAACAATCTTGTGATTTCGGTCGAGACCACGCTCGAAGAGGCCGAGCAGGTAGGCCGCGAAGCTCGAAAACGCGGGCTCAAAATCCCGTCGGTTTACGGCGGTTCAATCCCCGTAAACATATCGCTTGAAGCGGGCATCGAAGGTCTGAGAAAGCTGATAGATAACTGCGCCGCCTGCGGCGCGGGCAACCTGCTAATGGGCGGCATCGGCAACGAAAAGCTGTTTAAGGTGTACTACAAGGCCATTGCCGAATGCTGTGACTATGCCGCCGAGAAAGGCCTTGGGATAAGCGTAAAGCCGCACGGGGGCCTGAACGCCACGGGACCGCAGTGCCGCAAGACTATCGAGATGGTAAACCATAAGAACTTCCGAATCTGGTACGATCCGGGCAATATTTACTACTACTCGGACGGCAAACGCGACCCGGTTATCGATGCGGCAACTGTCGATGGGCTTGTAGTCGGCATGTGCGTCAAGGATTATAAGCACCCGAAGAAAGTCGATTTGACGCCGGGGACGGGCATGGTGGATTTTCCCGCTGTAATGGCACGCCTCAAGCAAGGCGGCTTCACCGGCGGCCCGCTGGTCGTCGAATGTCTTGAACCCGGTGACCTTGAGCAGACGCTCGCCGAGGCGAAAAAGACCCGGCAGTTCCTCGAAGAGCTGACCGGCCAGAAGACATCGGCGAGCCGGACCTTTGCTCGCGTTGGTCAATTGACGGCGGGCCTGGCGGTCGCCGATATCACGCCGCCCATCGGCTACCGAATGAGCGGATACTTCAGCGAGCGATTGAGCACGGGCACGTCGAATCCGCTTTTTGCCAAAGCGATTGTCCTTCGACAGGGTAAGATGTCCGCGGCTATGGTCTTCTGCGATATCATCGGTTTATCGCTCGATGTTACATCGCGTGCCCGCAGGTGGGCGGCTGAGCGAACCGGCATCCCGGCATCGAATATACTTATCGCCGCTACGCACTCGCACACCGGCCCGCTTTACTTTGGCGCCCTGAGGAAACATTTTCACGATACAGCCATTGCCAAACATGGCAGCGACCCGTGTGAGAAGGTGGACTACGCCGAGCAATTGGTTGAGAAGCTCGCCGGCATCGTAGCACAAGCCGACGCGGCGGCAAAGCCCGTCCGGCTTGCGGCAGGCTCGGCCGAGCAAAAAGGTCTTTCGTTCAATCGGCGGTTCCACATGAAAGATGGTACGGTCCGGTTTAATCCCGGGGCGTTGAATCCCGATATTGTTCGCGCTGCCGGCCCGATCGACCCCGAGATTGGTATGGTATTTCTCCGCGAGGCAGACGGCGACAACGACGCTATTGGGGCGATGGTAAACTTCGCTCTCCATCTCGACACGGTCGGAGGAACAAAATATGCCGCCGACTATCCTTACTATATGGAGCAGTCGCTGCGGGAGAAATATGGTGACAAGTTCGTTCTGCTGTTCGGCACCGGCACGTGTGGCGACATCAATCACATCGACGTTACGAAAAAGCAGCGCCTCCGGACGGACTACATCGGCAAGACATTGGCTGAGACGGTCAAAGCGAAAAAGGAATCTCTGAAGGCCGTTGCTAAGCCGTTGCTGGGCGTGCGGAGCGGGATTGTCGAGGCTCCGCTTCAGCAGTTTGGGCCGGATGATGTGGCCTGGGCCCGTGAGAACATAAAGAAAGTCGGGACCGGAAAACTGTCCTTTATTAAAGAAGTCGAGGCGTATAAAATACTCGCCAGAGAGATGCGTCCGGGCCAGACAATACCGCTTGAAGTTCAGGTATTCCGGCTGAGTCGGGATGTGGCCGTCGTTGGTCTGCCGGGCGAGGTCTTTGTCGATCTGGGGCTAAAAATCAAGCGAGCCAGCCCCTTTGCGACGACGCTGGTGATAGAATTGTGCCAGGATGCGCCGGGTTACATACCCACGAAAAAGGCATTTGCCGAGGGCAGCTACGAAACGGTCAATTCGAGGATCGCTCCTGGAGGTGGCGAAATGATGGCCGAAGCGGCAATTCGGTTGCTGAAGGAACTGGGCCGGTAGCGGTCTGATCGTTATTAGGAGAAGTTCAATGAGATTTATAAAAATGCACGGCATAGGCAATGATTATGTCTATGTCAACTGCTTCGCCGAGCAAGTTGAGGATCCTGTCGCCTTGGCGCCGATCATCAGCGACCGGCATCGAGGCGTAGGCGGCGATGGATTGATTCTTATAGCCCCCTCGCAGACAGCGGACGTGCGGATGCGTATCTTCAACGCCGACGGTTCGGAAGCTGAAATGTGTGGAAATGGAATCCGGTGCGTTGCGAAATACACGTACGAACATAAATTAGCCCAGGCTGGCGGAGAGTTTTCCGTGCCGGGCCAGCGGTCTTTTCCCGCGTCGTTAAATATAGAGACCGGCAACGGGATTTTGACCGTTGGCCTTATCATCGATGAGCGTGACAAGGTCCGGAAGGTATGCGTGAATATGGGCCAGCCGATTTTATCGCCACAGGATATTCCTGTGAACCTTAACTGCGAAAAAGTTGTCGCGCAGCCGATCGAGGTTCTTGGACAGGAACTGTTGATGACCTGCGTATCGATGGGGAACCCGCACGCTGTATTCTTTTGTGACGATGTGCGGTCAATTGAGCTTGAGAAACTCGGGCCGGCTATCGAAAACGACAGCCTTTTTCCGAATCGAATCAATGTCCACTTTGCCCAAATTGACAAGCCGGTGGAATTTACAATGCGGACATGGGAACGGGGCAGCGGCATTACGATGGCTTGCGGCACCGGCGCTTGCGCTGTCTGTGTGGCTGCTGCGTTGAACGGGCGGCAGGGGCGAATATGCACCGGACATTTGCCCGGCGGCGACCTTAATCTGCACTGGTGCGAAGAAGATAATTGCGTTTATATGACCGGCCCGGCGGCGGAAGTCTTCGAAGGCGTCTGGCCGGAAAACTAAGTTTTATACGAATTGAGATTATTTAATGTGCTGAGCATATAAATGCTGGTATAGCTCATAGTAGTCAATTGAATCGTTTAGCATGGAGGCTATTATGAATCTCAAAAATCGTCACACAACTCAAGAGCCTCAAATACTGTATTGAAAAGAGTAAGGATGCGAGACTTACTCGGAGATTGCACGGGGTATATCTGGCCGTCAGGGAATTAAGCTGCCCTCCTGCCGCGTGTAGTATACCCCGGCAACAGTATCAGGCG
>CAZTDF010000223.1:0-1757 GCA_964612465.1 uncultured Pirellulales bacterium | reverse complement strand
GGCAACGGTATCAGTCGTGTAGTCAGATGACTACGACGAACATCAGTCATATATATTATTATCTCCGAGTGATTTGAAAAAACAGGGCTACTTTCTGCCGTGTGTGACATACCCCGGCAACAGTATTAGGTGCGTAGTCAGATGACTACGACGAACATCAGTCATATATATTGTTATCTCCGAGTGATTTCTAAAACAGAGTATCCTTCTGCCGTATGCAGCATACCCTGACAACGGTATTAAGCATGTAGTCAGATGACTACGACAAACAACAGCCTGTGTGTTGTTGCGCTTGAACGTTTTGATAAAATCTGATGCTGCTACTGCTGTGAATTGAATACCTTGTCAACAGACAATAATTACATATTGGATAAATTGATGTATTGAGTGCGTCGTTAGATGACTACGACGAACGGCAGCGTACATATCGTTATCTCCGAGCGATTTCTAAAATAGAGCATCCTTCTGCAGTGTGCAGCATGCCCCGGCAACGGTATCAGTCGTGTAGTCAGATGACTACGATGAATGACAGCTTACATATCGCTATTTCCGAGCGATTTCTAAAAGAGAGCATTCTTCTGCAGTGTGCAGCATGCCCCGGCAACGGTATTAAGCATGTAGTCATATGACTACGACGAACGGCAGCGTAAATATTGATATCTCCGAGTGATTTCAAAAACAGGGCATCCTTCTGCCGTATGCAGCATACCCTGACAACGGTATTAGGCGCGTAGTCAGATGACTACGACGAATGGCAGCGTAAATATCGTTATCTACGAAAGATTTGAAAAAACAGAGCATCTTCCTGGAGTATGTATCATACCCAAACAACAGTACTAGGCGCGTAGTCATATGACTACGATGAATGGCAGCTTACATATCGCTATCTCCGAGCGATTTCTAAAATAGAGCATTCTTCTGCAGTGTACAGCATACCCTGGCAACGATATTTAGTGTGTAGTCAGATGACTACGACGAACGGCAGCGTATATATTGTTATCTACGAGTGATTGAAAAACAAGATATCCTCCTGTGGTGTGTAGCATATCCAGGCAACAGTATTAGGTGTGTAGTCAGATGACTACGACGAACGATAGCGTACATATCGTTATCTACGAAAGATTTGAAAAAACAGAGCATCTTCCTGCAGTGTGTAGCATACCCAGGCAACAGTATTAGGCACGTAGTCAGATGACTATGACAAACTACGGTAAGTAGCATCAGCTACGACATATCCAAATGAAGCATTGCGTTTGTAGAGGTATGGTTTCAGGATGAAGCATGTTTTGGCTGGCAAGGAACGACAATCCATGTATGGGCAAAAACAGGCTCGCGTCCCAGAGCAGTCAGGCAGATACAATATGAGTGGCTTTATGTTGTTGGTGCAGTTTGTCCTGAGAGCAGAGAAAATGCAGGACAAGAATCAATTCCAATTGGTATAAATCCTGCTGAGAACCTTTGGCATTACCTGCGAAGCCATTATTGGGCCAACAGAATTTACGTCGACTATGATGCCCTTCGCCTTGCCGCAGTTGCTGCTTGGCAGAAAGCTGCTCTTGATAAGGAAATAATCAAATCAGTTTGCTTTACCAAATATGCTCATCGCATTGATTATGCACAATTGGTATTAGATGCATAGCTTCGGCGGCCGGCAGAATTGCAGAGCTACTCCGTATCTACCGGAAGCCGAGTCGGCTCTTATGACCTTCGCGAATCCCGCAATCTTACCGCCAAATTCAAGCAAGCCTGATGTCGGT
>CAZTDF010000222.1:0-7236 GCA_964612465.1 uncultured Pirellulales bacterium | reverse complement strand
CCGGCTGTGGATTGTCGGCATCTTTTCGACACCACTCCCAAACGTTTCCGATCATGTCATAAAGGTCCCAGGCATTTGCTTTGTTGGCGCCGGTAACGGGCCAGGCTGAGTTGTAAGTGTCACTGTTAGAAGCGGTCGCATTAAGGTCGAGAATTTCCTGATTCAGATAATCCTCGATTGCTCCAACCGGCGCGACCGGCAGTGGGGGGACTTTGCTGTCTTTGTTACTGTTCCAGTTACTTGCCGCATTTTGCCACGAGGCACCTCTTACGTGAGCGTAGCTTGTCATCGCAGAAAAATCGTTCCCCCATGGGCATATGCTGCCTGTGCCTGCCTGACAGGCATATTGGTGCTGTGAGGCGGTGGGTAATTCTCCGCCGAGCCACTTTGAGTATATTTGAGCTCCAGTGAAGGTTACCCAGGTCACCGGAATGCCGGAATCGGACTCGGCGACTGTAAAAGTATTTGTTGATTCATCTAATGTTATAGAGGTGTGTGGCTTGTCATTCAAAGTGCAATATATAAGGTTAATATTTGCCTGGTCAGTGAATATCGACCAGCCTTTAAGTTTGGGAAAACCCCTCTTAGCTCCGTATTCTTCGAGGAACAGTCTGTATTGACTATTGCTTATTTCGTGAATAGCCATGTAAAAGGGCTGAGGATTGCCGGAGCTTGCGGGGATGAATCTGAGTATTATACTGGGATCTTTTTTTGATACGATGTATTTCGGCCAACCAACATTTTTGGCGTCATTGAGATCTATCGTTTGGAAAAAATCGACCCATTCTCTCTGCTCATCTTTGACTGCTTTTCTTATCTGCTCCCAGTCGGTGACCTGGACTGTTTTATTGAAAAACTCTTTGAGATTGGAAAGCGACAGCATGCTTTGGGCTGTATTTTTGATTTGCCTGAGAATATTGAAGCCTATATCGACGATTGTCTTATCGTCGTCGGCAGCCGGCAGCCGGTTGATATTGACAGGCTCAAAATTCGCACTCAATCCTATTCTGGTGCTGAAAATGAGACGCTGGGTTTTACCTTCTAAAAGCTCCAGATGCTTGCAGTATTCGGGCTTGATTATCGACCTGACCGTCATTTCATGAGACAATAAGGTTTCCCAGAGATTTTTGCATGTATTGGAATCAATTTTGTCTTTGTTTATTTCGATAGCCGGCAGGGCAAGCAAGGCCTCCACAGTCTGCGTGGTGCTGACAAACCTGGTGTACTCCTGCTCGAGCTTCTCGATATTTTGTTTTGAAGAGCCGGTCAGTGTGCTGCCGACCGTATTGATAAGCTTTGAGATATCGTTGAGTCTCGCACTCAAAAAGTTCTTTTTAGGTTTTTCGGGAGTTTCTGTTGAAGAACCATCCTGCTTGCGGCCGAGCTCATTTTCGACAATCTGTGTGATTTCGGCGATTTTTTCCTCCCAGGCATACTCCTTGCGTGGATCCTGCGCCAGTTTCTTATAATCCTCGACCTCTGTGAGCCAGTCACGGAAGGTTTGTGCTGTGACAGGGTCCTGAGAGTTGTGGATATTGCTGCTCTCGAAGAAAATGTCTTTTCGGATTTTATCATTTTGCCAATCTGTGCCGCAGACATAGTCGGCCAGAGCCATGGAAAGCCCTTCAAGGTTTTCAAGTTCATTAAGGTTATAATTGCTAATTGCTTCAGTGGCGAATTCGTCAAACCCGGCGAGGATTTTGTCATCGGAGCCGTTCTTATCAATCAGCACTGTCTCGCGTCTGATTGCCGTTTTGGCAAGGCTGTCGAGAAGCTCGTTCTTTCGGCTGATTGCTTCAAATTCTGTTCTGAGTTTTTGCCGGACTTCCCTATCTTTGCCGAGGTCTTCATATTTGTCCGGCCATGCCGGGTTCGAGAGGGCACCAAGCCTTACCCATGCCGTATAGATGACTTCTCGTTGTGAGACGGAGTCAAGTGCCGTATCTATTAGTCCCTGTCTATCCTCGGCCTTATCGATCTTCTCGATCTGGGCGATCCTTTCAATCGGATCTTCGAATGCGTTATCGAACGGAGGTTTGGTGAGAATGTCGCTGCTGCTCCATTTGTCCCATAGTGCCCGGATGCTTTCAGTCTCTTGTACTTTCTGCGGCAGTTGGTCATCGAGCAGATAGCAGGCATCGAGGGCGTCTTCTATTGCGTCGAGGGCTGTGACGGTTCCGGTTAAGTCCCGGCGAGACTGTTCGAATGCGGTGAATTCAGTCTGCTTTGATTGCGTGAAATTCTGCTCGTTTACGTCGGGAACCTCATCCTGTATTGGGAGTGCTTCGAGAATACGACTGATGCTCTTTTTCCTCTGCCGGTCATAGGCCTGTTTGACCTTGCTGTGCCAGCCGATTTCGTCTTGCGGAATCTCGATTTGAGCAGGCAGTTCTTTCTGTAGTTGCTCATCCAGCTTGAGAAGGCTTTTTTCCGTAGCATCCATTTTTTGCCGGAGGGTTGCGTATCTCGGCAAATCCTGCTGTAACTCATTCTCGGGGTATTTGCCAAACAGGTCATCGCGCAGCGTTACCCACTTGCTGTTGATCTCGTCTAATGTCGCAATGGCAACAATTTGCTGAATACGCGTCTTGTATTCGTTTGCAGTTTCGGTTGCGGCTGTGATCCTGCCCTCAAGCTCCTGAAGCCTGGGCAGGTAGCTGTTGAGTGCTTCGGTGATGTCGGATCGGTTCTTTTCTATTGCTATAATTTTTCGTACGGTCTCTATATCGGGCTGCAATTTTTCGAAGTCCTGTTTGCATGGATTCGCTTCTGCCGGATTGGAGATAAGGGCAAGGGGGATAGCTTCTTTTATACGGTTGACCATAGCGAAGAGATTCTCACGCGGGTCGGGGCGTATATACCGATACATTTCAAATACTTCAAGCCTCTTAGTGAAAGTTGCGTCCGTTAGGGTCTCCGGGGGAGTGTCTCCGCCATGCTCGGCAAGGAAAGTGTCCTGGTCAATTTCTGTTTGCCAGTCACTCTCGAAAAATTTTGTGATTCTCTCGTTTAACTCCACCATTTTAGCAAGCTTATCATTCAGTTCATTGACATCTGATACACCTGCAGCTTGGTTATTAACATAAGCGTCATCAAGCTTGACGAGGATGGGGTCGCGCGAGCTCTTAATCGTGTTCTGGTAGTCTGCAATATTTTGCAGAGACAAATCAATATTTTCCAAAATGCCTTTTTGGCTAAGTTCGAGGATTGTCCTCACGTTTTCGAGGATCGGTTTGTTTGGTTCGGGTTTAACTGCTTCTACCAAATATCTTAGATAAGTAGCAGGCCCTTGCCAGCCGCGGTTTTTGAACTTATTCGCGGTACTGTCCATCTTTGCCAACGGTAACCATGCATTAGGCGAGTTTGGATCCAGAAAGCCGCTTATTGCTTCAATTGCTGCAAGGGCGTCTTGCGTTTTCCGCTGTTCAGCGTATTCAGGGTGGCCCACTATCTCATTAATGCTGCCCATCCCCTCGTCGACCATCACTTTGTAGGGATAAGATGCCAGCGTGATCTTTTCTGTCATCGCGGCAAGTTTTGCATCCTGGCTCCAATCCACCTGTTTATTAGCCAATTCCTTACGAAGACCATCAATCCACGTTTGGTACTGGTTGCATAAGCCCTCCCATTCTGTTTTCTCCGGTGGAGGTGGCCGCCGGAAAAGCATAAATAAAACAATGATGCAAATGATAAATCCAAGCCCTGCCGCGATAATCCAGCGGTATGAGAGCACTGGTTTTGCCTTTTGTATCTCTTCCAACTCCTTAAAGACCGCCTCAATGGTGACAGTCCCGGGCTTGACGCTGGTGTTCAGCAACAGGTTGCACAGATTTCTCCAGCTCTTCGACTGTTTAACCAGCGTGCCCCATTCCTCTGAGTCGGGCACTTGCCATCCACCCACGGTGGGAGTTGGCCGGTGTGTTATAAGCTCGTAAATTAATTCCGCTATGGCTCGCAGATCGCTGTCCCAGTGTACTTTACCGTCAATCTGTTCATCTGATAAAGGGTCGGACAACACTATTTTTGTCTGCGAGATATCTCCTGTACCGACAATCAGAACATTAGTGGCTTTGAGATTCCCGTGTGGTCGCCCACATTCTTCTTTTAACTCTATCAGTCCCTTTACGATGGACTCGATAATCGTGTGAAGAATCTGAGCGGAAACTTTAATCCTGCCGTCAATTAACTGTTGGAGCGAACGGTCATATTTGTCGGTTGCGTAAAATGTGCCTTCAGGATTTGAGCCGCAGTCATAAACAGGCGCCCAGTGCTGAGCACCGCTGTCGGCCACTTTCTTCTGAATTTGGGCGCTGTTGAGGAATCGATGTGATTCGGTCTTTGCCTGCTCCTCTCCCAACATTAGAGAGGAGGGTTGAAACATTTTGATGGCAAACTTATCTTCATTACTGGCCGCTTCCCGCCCACTATAGACTACGGTAAAGCCGGTCCGATGAAGTTCACGAACACTCTCAAAGCGGCCAAAACTTGACATTCACTTCTACCTTATCTATGGCTCAAGCGGACCTTAATTGAATCTCAGTCTGGTGCCGGTATAGTTAAAGAAACTATGTTGCTCTCTTCTATTCTAATGTCGATTTTTTTGTCACGCCACCCCCAGCGTTTTGAGTTTGCGGCAGGCAGAAGCATCCGCCTTGCATCAGCGTTACCGTCACTATCAGTAAATACTCCCGGCAGGTCCGCCAGAACGAACACATATTCTATTTTCCTGCTTTTCCATATACGCCGGATGGGATCTTTTTTGGCGAGAGTTACCATACACGGGCCCTGTCCAAATTGAATCACGTAGGTATACTTTTGAGCGCTTTTTCGGAGGTGATTTCCCGGCGTCCAGTAATCGGTCATTGACATTTTTTCCCACAAGTCTTTCTCGGAACGGTTAATTCCTACCAAATGGACCTCTACTGATTTATTGCAAATAGGATCACTTGCTGTCACGTTGATAGGCCGGGAACCTCTGATCGTACTGCATCCTCCTGTTAACAGTCCAAACAAAAGCAATCCTAATACATAGCATTTAAATCGGATGGTTTTCATTGTCAACTCCTATAAATTTCTCACAGTAATTTTTCGATACTCTTTTTATTTTCGCAAGACCTTTATTTTATGAAAGATATTTTTGAATAACCGCAGCTATTTCCTGGTTGGACTGCCGGTCCGAAACGATAAGGCTGCGCGTTTTCAATATCAGGTTGTCAATATTGTCCATCGTTCGTTCGAATACTTTGTGAAGACCACCTGGTTGTGCATCACCATAATCTCTACACTCGCTGTCCGGGCCTAGGCCGGGAAGCATCTTCATGATTATTATCAATATTGCCCACCAGATTTCTGAGGGAATTATCCCGAAAATCTCATCAGAAGTTATATCATCAAATGTCAGGTGTTGGGGACCTAATGATTCAAGCCATCGGTTATCTTTGCTGAATAGATCACTTATACGCTCTTCAATACTGACGTTTTCATCGAAGTCAGGTTCTATTTGGCGCATTAGGCTCAGAGTTTCATCAAGGACCACAGGCAGGCTGTTTGTATTATCGACCAGAAAAATCCTTATCGCTAAAACCGCCAAAGAGTATAAATCACAGGGGCTGCTCAAAAGTGGTATTATCTCAAACTGTACTTCCGGCATTGGTACGCCTTCTGCGGCTTTCAGGTCGTCCGTATGCTTTAACTTCTGAGCTACTGTTCTAAACCGCCATTCACCTGATGCCATAGCCGAATCTGATTCGAGATGAGCGTAAAGATCGACATCGCCGCAGGCAAGATTAATCCTTAACCAGACAATATCGTTACTTGCTATCTCGATGCGTTCCTGGGTTGTAAACGTGCCCTCGACTACTGTTGTATCGTTCGCTTCAGACAAGACGTTGCGAATGCGGAGCGATGCTCGCCCTTTAGTTGGGACAGATGAGATAAGGGGCCTGTAAATAGACGTACCGGCAACAGGCGATGGTAAATAGTACTGTAAATTGGTGTCTTCTATCGCTAACGGGGTCGCTTCTCCGGGATTGCTTAGGACGGCCTTAGCTGTCCATAGAAAAGGTAAGCCCCGGCCCACTTCACCGAGTTTGACCTGCCAGCTTTCGGGACCGATATTGAGAAGGGGACGTTGAAGATTGCAAACCATTGTATGGACCGACGAGATAACATCGGCCAGTAATCGAAGCTTCAGGTGCAGTGTTTCAATCAGCCGGCCGTGTCGACCACAGGTCTCCAGAAAAAGTCTACCATCGTTCGTCAAAGTTGTTTCGTCTTTTCTCAACGCATTAATCTGCTCGCCAAGGTCAAGTATGGATCGTCCGTGTTTTAATCCGTCCCATGAGATGCCGCTCAGTATATCAATGTAGGTTTCCAGGTCGATAGGGTCATGTTTCTTGACCAGCATGAGCCCGGCTGCGATATTGAATGGGATAGTATGAGCATCTTCGGTGCATATCTCGGACAGCGGTTTTGTGGATTCGTTCGTTGGCGCTCCCGGTGTAACCGGAACGAACTTCGTCTCGGCACCGGATGCCGGGTCGTATAAATAGCGATGCAAAGAACTGCTGTAACCTGGCAAACCGTTTTGCTGGAGCAGCCCTTCATCCTTACACAGTTTCCAGGGTGCTGCTGATTCTGGATCCATCGGGTGGACCGGACAACCGGCGGAAATGTCTATCAATGTGGGCAGGGGGTTGGAACTCTCCATGCCGGTTATTACTATTTCCGATGCATTAAGTTGCTCAAACGCCCGGAATTGTTTGTTCCAACTATCGTCAAACGTCGCGTTTGAAAGATTGAGGCGAGATGCAGCGGGTGTGTTGATGAGTGTTCCGCTGTTCTGTATCCACAACTCGACCCAATCGAGTACCTGAGCCGAAGCGTCGACAATGCATCCCAAAAATATCTTAGCATCAACTGTATTGCGGAGCACAACAAGGTGACCTCCGGCAGGATCCGGCTCGGGTCTTACTAAAATGCAAATTTTTAGGACCGATAATTTCTGGTCTTCGGAAATAGGTACTGCAATATAACCGTCAGGTAACCTCTTAATACTTTTTGTGGCACTGGGAAATGACACAGACACTCGCCTTAATAGCTATCGGTAAATTCAGTATATTTTAGTCACGGCCAAAAACAACTTCTAACATACTTAATTCGGCATTCTAACGATCAACATTTAGCTGTCAACTAATAAATATATGATATTGCTAAAGCGCTTCCAGGATGTGGCAG
>CAZTDF010000221.1:6182-7311 GCA_964612465.1 uncultured Pirellulales bacterium | reverse complement strand
AGAAAATACCGGTCATCGAAAGCTCAAAAGAAAATAAGCGCAACGGCGTCATTGTCGTCAGCAGCGTCAAACCCGCCTGGACAAAAGTCATCCGGGAAATTGCCAAGACCAATTTCGACGAAGATATTTACGTTATCGGCAAAGACATCCCCCTGCCGATGCAGCTTTGGGTGGATGAGCCGGACAAGGTCGGCACGGACCGGGTGGTCTCAGCCGCAGCGGCCTACGATGTCGCCGAAGATGCAGTGGTCGTTGCCGATTTCGGCACCGCGGTAACCATCGATCTGGTTGACCAGAACGGCATCTTCCTGGGCGGCGTTATTTGTCCCGGCTTCGAGATCAGCGCTAAGGCATTAAGAGACTATACCGCCCAATTGCCGAATATCAAAATCACAAAGCCCAAAGCTCCATACGGCAAGAACACGGCCGACGCCATCAATTGCGGATTGTATTATTCCATCGTGGGAGCATTGCAGGAAGTCATCAGACGCTACGCCGAGGAATTCGGCAAATGGCCTCAGACAGTCATTACCGGCTCGGCAGCCAAAGTCATCGTCGGCGACTGCGAGTTCATAGATAATTACGTACCCAACCTCGTCATCAAAGGAATAGTCCTGGCCTATAAAAAATATCTCGAAGAAAAATTGGATTAGGGGCAGGCGCGTGTGCTTGCTTGATAATCGTTTTGCGATGTGTAAAACAACATACTACATACGATATACGAAATACGAGACATGAGTATTTTCGCTGCTGTAATGACCGGTAAGGGCACCGGCGCTATATCGACTATTCAAGTCTTCGGTGATTCAGCCGAAACTTTAATAAAAAAAGTATTTAAGCCGGCGGGAACCAAGCCGTTGGAATTCAAGACCGGTGAAATCCACATTGGCACAATCTGCGACGGCACCAAGGTTATCGACCAGGTAACAATCGGCTATGAAAGCACGGACATTTTCGCAATAAACTGCCACGGCAATCCGCTTATCGTCGAGATGATAATGCAACTGCTCGGGCAACACAGAGCCAACTTGGTGACAGCAGAACAGCTTCTAACCAAAACCTTATCTGTGCAGGAACAGAACAATACAATCTCAGTAGAAGCCAAACTTGCACAGGCAAAGGCCAGGAC
>CAZTDF010000221.1:0-6082 GCA_964612465.1 uncultured Pirellulales bacterium | reverse complement strand
TCTCTGTCCGTCAAACTGATCGACACCGCGGGCCTGGACGAGGAATTAGCCGGCCCTGAGGATACCGTTGAAAACGCAGCCCAGAAAAAAACCTCCGAAATCCTTGAACAGTCGGACATTGTCCTGCTCGTTCTGGATAATAGTCAACCAACGAAAGAATTCAATGAGCAGCTCCTGGAGAAATTCAGCAACAAGAAACTCATCGCAGTCTTAAACAAATCGGACTTGCCGACCAAATTCGATACCGGCAGGCTTCCTCAAACCTTATCAAGCCCGGTCCAAATAAGCGCTAAAGAAGGCACTGGAATCGAAAGCCTCAGCGAAACAATCATCAAGACCGTCGGAGCGGCAGATTTCGATCTGCGAGAGCCGGTCTGCTTCACTGCCCGGCAGGAAGACATTTTAAAACAACAAACAAACGCCAAATCCAAACAGCAAGCAGCCTCAATCATAACAGAGCTGTTAAGCGGCCAAGTGTAGCGTGGGTTGCACCCACCAAAAATAAATGGTGGGCAGATCCCGTGCCATGTGCTAAAATCGTGAAATATTTTAATGTTATGCTATAGGAATTAAGGGACCTAAGCAATGGCACTACAATTTGAATGGGATAGCAAGAAAGCTCAATCGAACAAGAAGAGGCATGGAATAACGTTTGAGGAAGCATCTACGATTTTTGGTGATTCCTTGTCGATTACTATTCCTGATCCCGCCCATTCAATCAACGAAGATAGATTTATCACTATTGGAACATCTGTCGATAATAAGCTCATTGTGGTTGTACATACAGACTGTGATGATATCATACGTATCATCAGCGCTCGTAAGGCTACCAGAAACGAGAAAAGACATTATGAGCAAGGATAATTAAATTCTCTCTCCCGGAGATAATTATGAGAAAAGAATATGATTTTAGTAAAGGTGTGAGAGGCAAATATGCCAAAAAATACAAGGCAGGAACTAATATCGTTCTGCTGGATCCTGACGTGGCCAAGGTATTTAAAACACCAAGGTCTGTGAATCAAGCGTTAAGGTCCCTGGCCGAAATTATCAAAGCCCAAAAACAAAAGGTTTAGCGATAACGACAATGCCAGTAGAACAAGCCAGACGATTTTTATCGGATACTCTCTAATTAATACTGGTACAGTTATTGGGAGTCAGGCCACAATCGCATCTTTATAATGAGCTTTTCTATCATAAGCCAACTTTGTTTATCGCTTTAGCAATTCTCAAGTCCACTTCCAGCCCGTCCATGATATTCTCGGAATTGATCGCCCCTAAAGATACGGCCTCTTTGTGGAGCATTTCATAGATGGCCAGTGCCTCTTTGTAAGAAAGACTTTCTTCCGCGTCTAACTTACGCTGAAACTCATCCAGTTTATGTCTGTTTTGTATCATCGTCTATACAAAGCTCGCCGATATCGAAGCCAAACCATCCCGCCGGACAAATGGCAAATTCCGGGTTTCTTCTATTTCATCTTATCGGTTTCCCTGCCTGTGTAAAGCAGTAAATAAGGAAAGAAAGTCTGGCGGCTTGTTAAATTGGCCGGTTATTGTATAATCTGTATTCTATGGCCCCAAATAATGAAAAACTGACGCCTGCTATGAAGCAGTTTCACAGGTTCAAAAAGCTGCACCCGGACTGCATACTGTTTTTTCGCATGGGCGATTTTTATGAAACCTTTTACGAGGATGCCAAAACCTGCTCGAAGGTCCTCGGCCTGACGCTGACCAGCCGGAGCAAAGGCAGCAATCCAATCCCACTGGCCGGCCTTCCCTACCACGCCGTTGACCCGTATCTGAAAAAAATGCTCCAGGCAGGCTACCGGGTCGCCGTCTGCGAGCAGGTTGAAGATCCGAAGACCGCAAAGGGTGTTGTAAAACGCGATGTCGTGCGAATTGTCACGCCCGGCACGCTCACCGACGATATTCTGCTGAACGCCAAGGAGGACAATTTTCTCTGTGCCGTCAGTCTGGGGACAAAAAAACATGCTGCGATAAGCTGGGTTGATATTTCGACAGGCCATTTTTTCGTCCAAGAGCTTCCGGAAGAAAAACTGCTTGACGAGCTGCTGCGGCTTTCGCCGGCCGAGTGCCTACTCGCCGACCGGCGAGGCGAGTTATTCGAGGCCGAAACAAAAAAGCTCACCAGGGAACTGACGCAACTGACCAGCGCCATAATCACCGAACGTCCCGGTTGGTACTTCGATCCCTACCAGGCGAGGCAGCGCCTGCTCAAGCATTTCGGCACGGCCACGCTCGAAGGATTCGGCATTGGTGACGATGACGACGGGCTTATCCCCCCTGCCGGCGCCATTATCGAATATCTAAACGAAACACAAAAAACCACGCTCGGCCATATCCGGAGCCTGAAGAAAATCAGTCGGCGAAACTTCCTGCAAATCGACCCGACGAGCCTGCGGAGTCTGGAAGTCCTGCGAACAATTCGCACCGAGAGCAGAAAAGGCTCGCTGCTGGAATGCCTCGATGAAACCATTACCGGCATGGGCGCCCGGATGTTCAGGAACTGGCTGTGCATGCCGCTCTGCGACCTTGCCGCCATTGAGCTGCGACAGGACGCTGTCGAAGAAATCAAAAATGCCGACGCTAAATTAGCCGACATCCGCGGACTGCTGACAAACATCTCCGACACCGAGCGAATCGCCGCTCGTATCAGCACTTTCCGCGCATCTCCGAGAGATTTGGTCGCCCTGGCGGCGACACTTCGGCAAATCCCCCTATTGCGGGACATTCTGCAGCAATTCAGCGGCGAGATGCTCGTGCAGTTGAGTGACAAGTGCGACAGCATGGACGAATTGGCCGACCTGCTCGAAGCGGCCGTCGAACCGGAACCACCCACACACCTTCGCGATGGCGGCGTTATCAGAGCGGGCTTTTCCGAAGAGCTCGACCGGTTGCGCTCGATCTCCAGGGATGGCCAAAGCTGGTTGCGAAACTACCAGAAGCAGCAGGCCGAGCGAACCGGCATCGCACATCTGAAGATCGGATTTAACAAGGTCTTCGGCTACTATATCGAGATTAACCACTCGGCAGCGGGTAAGGTCCCCGCCGATTTTGTCCGCAAGCAGACAATAAAAAACGCCGAGCGCTATATCACCGATGAGCTTAAAGAATACGAAACCCAGGCTCTAAGCGCCGAGGAAAAGTCGCTCGAATTGGAGCAGCAGCTTTTCGACCAGCTCCGCCGCCAGTCGGCCCAGTACGTCGGCCGGCTCCAGGGACTTGCCGAAACCGTCGCTCAATGCGACTGCCTGGCGGCTCTTGCATATCTGGCCAAGCGGCGAAATTACATCCGTCCGAAACTCAGCGATAGCAGTCAGCTTATCATCCACGAAGGCAGGCATCCGGTCGTAGCCGAGATCCTCGGCGCCGAATTTGTGCCGAACGACGTCGAGCTCGGTGACGGGGCAGGTGACATCCTTGTTATCACGGGCCCGAACATGTCCGGCAAAAGCACCTATATCCGGCAGGTCGCCCTGCTGGTGCTGATGGCGCAAACCGGCTCTTTCGTTCCAGCCCAAAACGCCGAGATCGGCCTGGTCGATAGAATCTTCACTCGCGTCGGCGCTTCGGATGAATTAGTCCGCGGCCAATCCACCTTCATGGTCGAAATGACCGAGACGGCAAACATTATCAACAACGCCACGAATAAATCGCTCGTCATTCTCGACGAAGTAGGCCGGGGCACAAGCACGTATGACGGCCTCTCTCTGGCCTGGGCAATTACCGAACACATTGCAAACAGGCTGAAGTGCCGGACGCTGTTCGCCACGCACTATCACGAATTAACCGAATTGTCCGAGCTGTTTGCGAATGTGAAAAATTGTAATGTGGCCGTGCGAGAATGGATGGATGAAGTCGTCTTCCTGCACAAGATTCTGCCCGGCGGAACGGACAAAAGCTACGGCATCCACGTAGCAAAATTGGCCGGCGTGCCGAAATCTATCTTAGACAGATCGAAAGAAATCCTGGACGAGCTCGAAAGCACCTTCCAAAAAGAAGCCTCCGGCGAACACCTGTCTCGTCATAAAACCAAAGAATCCGACAAAGACATTCTATTCGTGGAAAAAAATAAGTCTGTATTGGAAAAACTCGCATCCACCGATGTGAACAACCTGACTCCCATCGCAGCAATAAATTTGCTGAACGAAATCAAAAATGAAATCAACGAAAAATAATAGAACACCAGCTAAAATAAACTTGTAGAAATATAATACAATCTGTTTAAATATATTGCTGCTTTTTGTGAAAAAAATCATGCTGCACCTTATCAAGAAAGGGGAAAGTATTATGAAAGCTTCTTTGAAATCAAAATTAATCATTCTATTCGGCATTCTATTATTGCTATCCGGCTGCTCGGAAGTCGAAATTACCGGCAGAAAACAATTCAATATCGTTCCCGATTCGACAATGAATTCGATGAGCTTTCAATCCTACGGAGAATTTCTTTCCACGCACAAGCTCAGCACGAATGCCGAACAAACCCAAATGGTCAAGCGCATCGGCGGCAGAATCCAAAATGCCGTCGAGCAGTATTGCAAAACAAACTGCATTGAAGACCGCTTAGAAGGCTACGAATGGGATTTCAACCTGGTCGATGATCCGAACGTCAACGCCTGGTGCATGCCCGGCGGAAAGGTGGTCGTCTATACCGGCATCTTATCGGTCGCGCAGGGCGAGACCGGCCTGGCCGTCGTCATGGGCCATGAAATCGCCCACGCCTTCGCCAAGCACGGCGCCGAACGCATGACGCAGGGCCTGCTCGTGCAGATGGGTGGCATAGCATTATCGACCGCGTTGAAAGATCGCCCCGAGCAGACGAAGAACCTGTTCATGCAGTCCTACGGTATCGGAACACAGGTCGGCGTGCTGCTACCCTACAGCAGGACTCATGAAAACGAGGCTGACCATCTGGGCCTGATATTCATGGCGATGGCAGGATATAACCCCGAAGAAGCCATCGTATTCTGGCAGAGAATGTCTACCCAAAAGACAGGCGCTCAACCGCCGGAGTTCCTCAGCACCCACCCCGCCGACCAAACCAGAATCCAAAACCTAAAAAACCTCCTCCCCGACGCCATGCAATATTACCGCAAGCGATAAGCAGAGAGACCAAAATGGAATACGATGTTTTCATTTGCCATGCCTCTGAAGATAAAAAGGAGTTCGTAAAACCCCTTGCTGATGCTCTGGTCGAGCAAAATATTAAAGTATGGTATGACGAATTTGAATTAGCGTTGGGCGACAGTCTCCGCGAGAAGATAGACTATGGATTGGCAAATTCTACATATGGGGTAGTTGTCCTGAGCAAAGCATTCTTTGAGAAGAAGTGGCCAAAAGAAGAACTGGATGGACTTGTTAGCCGGCAAACCTCAGAGGGGAGAAAAGTCATTCTTCCTGTCTGGCACAAGGTAGGATACGAAGACGTCAAAAAGTTCTCACCTATTCTTGCTGGAAAATTAGCAGCATCAAGTGACCAAGGCATTGATGCAGTTGTAGCTCAAATTCTTGATGTCTGCAAACAAGATCCCTCACCAAAGAAGGAATCCGTTTTTCAAACAACAGCTTCATCTGGCTTGCGAGAAAAATGTCTTGAAATAATTCGCGCAGATAAAATTGTAGCTTGGCGCGAACTCATTGAAAGAATCACTGAAGAAATAATTGAAAAGCTGCGCATATCGAAACAAACTATCGAGCAAAATGTATCAAATATGCTTATAGGTTCATATAAACAGGAACTACATAAAAAGTATGTCTGTGAAGCAATTAATATCTCAATCCCAGGTCTCGTACCTATATTAACTGCAATTCAAATTAATAATGAAAACAATATCAATAATTTAAATCAATAAAATGTAATTTTCATAACTAATTATTTGTGAGTGCCCCTGCGCTGCACCTGCCCTCGCAGGGCCCTGCTGCTTCTGTTCCTGCTGCGTCCTGTTGTACCTGCTACCTCTTGCTGCGCCCTTCTGGCTGTGTCCTGCTGTGTCGTGTCAATGTCTAGGTCGGGTTCTGATGGCTCTCCCTGCGCATCCTGATCTTTTCTAGGGTTTCTGCTGCG
>CAZTDF010000220.1:0-7380 GCA_964612465.1 uncultured Pirellulales bacterium | reverse complement strand
AATCGGGATTCGCAGCATCTATTATCGTCAGCGAAAAATCTTCGCCGTCGGTAATCGAACGCCAGCCATCTTCGTAGCTGAAGTTCAGAATCGTTTGGCCGATGGCATCGGCCAGCTCGATTCTTTCGCCGGCATTGTTCAGCTTGCCGGAGTATTGGCCTGCGATGTTGACATTTGTGCCGTACCGTGCTTCGAAGATATTGCGGTCCTGAACGACGACTACATGTTCGCCTGCTGCAAGCTCGATGCTCGGGAAGGTAAAATCTATGCCGTTTGTGAATCTTACCAGGTTCAGGTTGATGGTTTCGGTGCCGATGTTCTTTAGCTCGATGAACTCTTCGTTGGGCTCCGATGGATTAAACATTATCTCGGTAATGCGCAGATTCTCCGCTACCGGTCCTACGGCGTAGACCGCTTCGTTCAGTGCGCTCCAAGTATTACCGTTCAAAGTTCTTGCTTTAACACTGGCGCTATGGTTGATCGTAATTGGCCCGGCATATTCGATAGCAGTTGGCGAGATTCCCTCAGCACCGGAGGAATCTTCTTTACCGGCAATCAATTCAGCGGAGATTAGAAGATCGGAACTTGTAGTGGAGGCATTCAAACCGTGGATGGCTAATAAGTTGGCGCCGGAGCCGAGATTGTCGAGAAAAGCTGAGATGTCGATGCTCTCGAACAGAACTGCGGCTGAATCGGAGTGGCTGGCACTGGCGCTTGAATCCCAAGTCGGTGTGCCGTTGATATTTCGTCGGGCTATCTCGACGCCATTAAGGTAAGCAATAAAGGCATCATCGTATCTGATTTTCAGCGTCATGAAGTTGAATTCGTCAATGTCTCTGTTAAAGACAAATATGATACGGATATAACATGTGGCGTTCCGAGCGTACATTTGATCTATAAGATCAAGAGTGATGAAGTCCTGGTATCCGGATGTCCTCTCGAATCCGACGCCGCCGGGCGAACCGGTCGACTGCATCCAGGCTGTATCGTTGAAGCCTACAGTGCTCTTCCAGTTATCACTGACGGCTTCAACCGGAACGAGTACTCGTTTATGGGCATTTTCAGCAACTAATGTAGTAGTGGAGCGGCTTTCCGTAGACTGCTTAGCTAATCGCGGATCGGTGCCGTCAAGGGTGTACCATATAGTGCCCCCTGTGGTGTTCATTGAGAGCAAATCGTCTGCTGAGGCCGGCCCGCCATGCTGATAGAAATCATTGATACGAAAGACCGGAGCATCAACATTGGGATACCAACCTTTGTTTCTGAATTGCCCCAACACGATGTCAGTTCGGTTAGGAAAATAGGTGCCTAAGAGCCAGTCGCGTTCGAGGAGCCAGTGAGGATCGCGCATGTAACGAATGTGTGCAAATCTTTCTATCTGGTTGTCACCCCAGCGTGCGGATTCACCGACTACAGCCCGGTCAACATCATCCAGCCTGATTTGGTACAAAGCTGTCGCACCCTCAGGAGTAAGAGCACCATCATTGAAAAAATGCCTGTGTACGTGGTCGGCAAACAAAAGACGGTACTCAGCGTTTTGCATAAGTCTGTTATGGAGGCGCGTAGGCCCACCAGCATTATCCCGACCGGTGGAGTCTTCGTAGAGATTTTCCATCAGGTGCTCTCCATCCCAGTGATGAAACCGCCATAATCCGTTGGGATCGGCAGAATTCCGGGTAGCATACCAGTTCTTATGGCCCCAGTCCCAGTCTCCGACATAGTAGTGGGGAATTAAATAATTCATGAAATTGTTCACGTCAAGGTACTGCTGAATGAGTTGATATTGCTGGTCAGATGCCAGGCCTGATTCAGCAATATTAAACATTTGAATATAGGTGGCGTTGGAGCCGTTAATTATCTGGTTACTGTTATGCTTAAGGCAATCGTAGTCGTCCGCGTCACCGCCGAAGTATGAAGCAGCGAAGCGGTGGTCCGGCCGCTCATGAAGGTTGTAAAGTCCCCAGTAAAGGCCGTTAAGATATAAGTGGACGTGCCTGCCGTGGTGGCTGTAGCCGCCCAGGGCATTCTGGATGTCTGCTACATACTGGTCTCTTGTGTATTGAGCAACATCCGGCTGATATATTGGCCGACCTGATATCCAGGGTCGAGTGCCGTGGTCGGAGGTACCACCACCATATGGCCAGGTGTTTCCTAAACGGGCATCCAGAACGAGTGTATCGAAGCTATCAACCGGGGAATCGACAAAAGGTTTATAATTAAGTTTTGACGGCCCGCCGGTGGGAGTGCCATTATCCGTATCGGTTTTGAATCTGGGTCGCATGGAGAGTTTGTCGGCCTTCCACCTATTAAGACTCGTGCCTCCGCCACTGACACCTCCCTGCATCGATATGGCGCAGTTGATTTGAATCTGGTCACCACTGTTCGGATCAATATACTCCATCGAAACTACACGTTCGGTCCCATCCTGTGATTCATTGATATAAATACCCTTATTGCCAAACCAGTCATCGATATCCATAACCAAAGATAACGTCGGTATTGACTTCATATCGTCCTTGATCGTGCCGCTATAATCGCCGACGACGACAGGGTCCATCTGATAATCAGGGCCGGCGTGTCCCCATCCGCCGGTAGGAAAGCCGGGCGGGTATTTCGGCTGCTCGATTACATCGTCGAGAAAAATATAAGTATGAGTATCTATATTGCTGGGCATCCAGCCCGGCTTGACAGCCACCGCTCGTAGAAACGTGGTCCTGTTAATGAAAACAGGAGCGTCATAAACCATACTGTCCGGGGCCCGGCCTGAAGTGCTGAAAGGCTCGGAACCGTCGAGCGTATAGTATATCACGGCACCGTCCGTTTCGGTCGCGATTGTTACTGAAAAAGGTTCATCATAAAAGCCGCGATTATGACTGAACTTCGTGTCGGCCACCTCGCCTAAGTAACCACCATGATTTTGTGCCGCCGGGCTGGGCGTGGTAAAAAGACGCCAATCTTCACCGGCATCAGGATACCGGCCATAGGAAATATCTGTCGTCTGTATTTGGTAAATAACGCTGTCAATTAAAGTCTGCCCATCGTTGTCAAACAGGCCGATTTCTTCGCTGTCGGCATTAAGCTTGAAATTCGCGTGCAGCCCGGGATCTCCGGTGTCATTGTCGGCCCATATCAGCAGGTATCTTCCCTGCGTAATGACGGTTTCAGCCGGATTGTTAATTGGGATTTGCCATTTGGTTGGGAAAGACAAATCATCCGTCAGATACATGCCGCCGACATTAATAGGACTGGAGCCGAAGTTATGGATTTCGATCCAGTCATCGTATTGTCCCTGCGGATCTCGAATAGAACCGCTGTTTGAAGCCATGAATTCATTGATTACTAAAGATGCTGAACTCGCAGCCTCAGTCGAGCCGACTGAAGAGACGGCTAATACTATTGAACATAATGAGATTTTGACACTTCTGAGCATATTGTCGAACCCTTCCTCAATTGTAGATTATATTCAGTATCACAAACTAGTAGATTGTCAAATTTGATTTAATAGTCTGAACGAGCGGCAACCTCAAGCGCAGCTTGGGGATGGCTTGAAGTTTATTTGACCATCCCCAAAGCCTTCGGCTTTGAGGCTGCCACCCAATCACAGGTGACAACTTACAAATTCATGCTTGACAATCTACTAGTCTTTATCATCTATAAGATATATTTATTGTAACATATAAGGGGCAAACAAGTCAATGATCCATTGCCCGGATATTTTCAAGTTTTATGTGTAATAGTTGGTCCTGTTTGTCATTCTGAGCGCACCGTAAGGCGTCCCTTAGGGAAAACACAGTGAAGCAAAGAGCCTAAACGCCGAAGGAGAATAACTAAACGGCATCTTGCTATAACACGGCCAGCGTTGAGATCCTTTGCTTCGCTCAGGATGAAATACCGGCGAGAATCTATTTAGGCGCATATTTCTTGCGGTACTCCAATGGACTGACTCCCTTCTGTCGCTTAAAATAGCGAGATATATTATTTGAATATGGAAATCCTAATGACCATGCAATCTGGGATATCGATAAATTTGTACCAATTAGCATTTTGGCCATCTGATTAACGCGAGCATATTTGATCTCTTCATGCACTGAGTGGGCAAGTATTTTCCGAAAGCGTTGCTCCAAAGTCCGGCGGGAAAGGCCGGCAGCCTCCGCAACATCGCCAACCTGAATAACGTCTTTGGAGTGATTGCGAATAAAATGGACTGCCTCGGCTACCTGCTTGTCTTCTATCGCCATAATATCTGTTGACTGCCTGGTTACGACATGCAAAGGAGAGACAGGCACTTCTTGTTCAATTTCTTCTACTCTTTGCCCTTCCATCAGTTTACCGAGGACTTGAGCTGCTTCATATCCTGCCCTTTCGGTACTTAGAGCTATACTTGATAATTGGGGATATGACAGGCCGCATATCAATTCATCATTATCCACGCCAAGAATCGCCACCTCACTCGGAACTTTAATATCTGCGATTTTGCAGGCCGCTAAAATATCCTGGCTGCGGTCGTCATTACCGGCCATTACAGCTATAGGTTTCGGTAGTGATATCAACCACTTGGCAATGATAACTTGTTCCTTGTCTGGAGTGCGCAAACGCTTGGCCTTCGGCTGCTTATATAAATACGTCTTGAAACCGGATTCCGCTACTGTCTTATTGAAGTTCTCCCCCCGCTGCTGAGACCAGATCATATCGTCGAAGCCACAATATGCAAATCGCCTGAATCCAAGTTCCATGAAATACTCGACGGCAGTCCGGGCAATCGCAACCTGGTCGGTTACTATACAATATGCGTTCAGAGTTGGCTTTTCCAAACCACGAATCATGGCAGGATACCCTAAGTTGACTATCGCCTTGATAAGATTAGCATCCCATGTGTAGCCAATTATTCCATCTGCTTCCAGGTCTCTAATCCACTCGTATGGGTATTTTCTGCTCTTTTTGTTTATTTCCGGTTCCATATAAAACAGCCAGGGACCGTGAAAATTAGAGTACTGGACAATGCCGTGAAGTAATCCCCTACCGAAGGATCTTGATTTCTCAATCAGCAAAATGACTTTGTGAACCTTTGACATAATTTGTTCCTACAATATCCCCGTTAAACTTGCAAGAATAATGCGCAAAATGATGGTGTTTTTGCGCAAAATAATGGGCTTAAATAACGATAACAGGTTATAATGGTATATATTATGCTACTTATACAATTTTTGTAGTGAGACTAAGTCGTATGCTTTTTCAGGAGGAAACATCTAAGAAGACATTTAGCTTTTAAATATTCTCTTTATCGTTAGATCCATCAACAATGTCTTGGATTTGCTTATTAGAAATGGATTCGCACTCCATCTGGAGAAGGATGTCCTTATAGGCGTTGCTGATGAAGCAAAATAAGGCACGCATCAGGTCAGAAAAAGAAGTAGGACAGTTCATCTATGTGCAAAAGAAAAGGATTTACGTTAATAGAGTTGCTCGTGGTAATCGCAATTATCGCTTTACTAATGGCGATATTAATGCCATCACTCAATCGGGTCAAGAAACAGGCAAAATCAGTATCCTGCCAGGGCCAGCTCAAACAATGGGCCCTCATCTTTGCAATGTATACCAACGATAACGATGGCTACTTCCACACCAGAGATTTCGGGACCAATTATGAAAATATGTGGCCACAATTCTATCAACCGTACTACAGTGACCCAATGATGCGTTGTTGCCCGGCGGCACGAAATCCGGCTGTTCACATCGGTCCATACGGCACATGGGGATCCGAGCTTGGGATGATGACTGACTCTGACTGGGGCTGGGGAGGTTCCTGGGCGCCAAAAGAAGGTTTCTACGGCAGCTATGCCATGAACCGCTACATGCTTAACAAAACCGAACCGGAGTATTGGCGGAAGATCGGCGTTAGAGGTGCAGACAAAGTCCCGGTGTTTCTGGATTGTATGTATGTAGCGATTAATCCGGCTTCTACAGATGCACCTCCCAGTTATGACGGCGAACGCTTCAACCAAATGCAGTACTCGTGCATAAATCGGCACATGGGTTCGGTTAATGGCCTTTTCCTGGACTGGTCCGTCCCCAAAATCGGCCTCAAGCAATTATGGACTCTCAGGTGGAGTCGACTGTTCGACACTGCCGGCGACTGGACAACAGCCGGCAATGCACGGCCCGAAGACTGGCCGGAGTGGATGAAAAGTTTGAAAGATTATTAGAGCAAATTAAAGAGCAAAGATGGCAGAAAACAGAATATTGAGCGTCATAGAGGGGCAATTTGCTGTCTCCACGAAGATGGGGAGCAAAAAACCTGTTGAATGAGACTTTATTAAGGGAAAATGTAGATTTAACAACACCTGATGAGCGTTTTATTGGTACTGTAATGATATTATCCTTGACGAAAGGAGCGCAATCTGGTATAAATATTTTTATTAGCTTCGACGGTTTTTAAACATTGAATTGAAGAAATTTCAATAACTTAGCTTATTTCTCGCTTTCCAAATTGGCAGATCATTTCGGGTATTGAAGCGAGGAGGAAGGAAGGAGGTGGTGTCAAGTCATATTGGATTATCCCAGGCGGGGAATGATGTGTAAGTCATTTTAAACCGTCTTACTATATGAGATTATTTGAGATGGATGCAGACAACAGTTGAGTTATGGTATTCATCGAAAGTAATGCGTGTTTTGGTATGTAGCCAAAACATCGTATTTCCAACTTTTTTGAAGGAGGTGTATCATGTATAAGAAGTTAATTCTTCTAATTTCTGTTTTGGTGCTATCCTTGGCGTGCACGAGTCAAGCCATCGTTGTCGGTGACTTCGAAGATGGACTCGACGGATGGGCACCTTCGGGGGACAGCACGCTGACTCTAAGCACAATAGGTGCAACCACAGGCGCCGGGTCGATGCTGATCGAGGGGCCAGGCAGTTGGCAAATGCTCGCCTTACTGGACATCAAATCCCTTAGATCCGTTTTAGCAGGCGATAACGCCGCGGTCTCAGCCGATGTAACCGTATTCGCAGAGGATATGGAAACGGCCTGGATGAATATGGAGATGGTCATCAACGGCCAGAGCCACAATGACACCGGCGCAAACAACAACATTGGCTGGCAATCGCTCGGTGGACTTGATTTAGTTCTCGACGGAGTGAGTCAGACGCTCATTTGGGAAGTTCCTGCCGATCTCTCGGCAAAGATTGCCGGAACGGATGACAACATCGAGTGGTTTGAGTTGGTAATTATCACAAATAACGAAGCGGCGAACACCAAAATTTATATCGACAACATACAATTGATAGGTGCCGAGCCCGAACCGGAACCGGAGTCAACAGGCCCGACAATTGCCTGGGTCTCCTACCACGCCGCCGACGACGAACCCCATGCTGATGCTGCCGC
>CAZTDF010000219.1:0-7400 GCA_964612465.1 uncultured Pirellulales bacterium | reverse complement strand
TTTAGCACAGACAAGGAGAATGAAGTTATGGCAGTAAAGATACATTACGAAAATGATGCTCCTATCGATGCCTTAAAGGGCAAGAAGGTGGCGGTTGTCGGCTACGGCAGCCAGGGCCATGCGCACAGTCAGAATCTGCGCGATAGCGGCGTCGAGGTTGCGGTCGCCGAGCTGGAAGGTACGGACAATTACAAGCTCGCAATCGAGCACGGCTTTAAGCCAACCGATATAAAAACAGCTATGGACGGTGCCGCTCTAATCATTGTGACGCTCCCGGATGAAATCCAGGCGAAAATCTACGCCGACCATATCGGGCCTAACCTGGTAGCGGGCCAGACGCTCGGTTTCTGTCACGGTTTCAATATTCATTTCAAGTATATTGTTCCGCCTCAGGATGTGAACGTTGTAATGATCGCTCCGAAGGGGCCGGGACATCTTGTTCGCAGCGAGTATGAAAAGGGCGGCGGCGTGCCGTGCCTCGTGGCGGTCCAGCAGGATGCGACCGGCGATGCAAAACAGATTGCCCTTGCATGGGGTAACGGTATCGGCGGCGCCCGGGCGGGGATCATCGAGACGACGTACAAAGAAGAGACGGAAACGGACCTGTTCGGTGAGCAGTGCGTTCTTTGCGGCGGCCTGACCGCGCTGATCAAGGCCGGTTTCGAGACGCTGGTCGAAGCAGGATACCAGCCTGAAATCGCCTACTTCGAATGTATGCACGAGGTGAAACTGATTGTCGATTTGATGTATCAGGGCGGGATGAGCTATATGAGATACAGCATCTCCAACACCGCCGAGTATGGCGACCTGACCCGCGGGCCGAGAATTGTCCCGCCGCAGACCAAAGCCGAGATGAAGAAGATCCTGGCGGAGATTACGTCCGGCCAATTCGCCAAAGAATGGGTCAACGAGTATAAATCGGGACTGAAGAACTTCAACGAGCTATACGACAAAGACCACGGCAGCAAGCTGGAAAACGTTGGAAGAGAACTGCGTAAGATGATGAAGTGGATCGATTCCAAAGAAGTCTAACGATCGACTTACAGAAGGAGGATTGCAATGCGGCCGAACGTGCCCGTAGGGTATGCAACTTGTTGCACACGCGTAATCCTAAACCGCTACGAGACTGCGAATTTCAGGATTGGAAATCGCAGATTGGCTATTGCTGTGTGCTGTTATGCCGGGCTGCTTTTCGGTATTCTGCTTTCGGGTTGTTCTGCCGTGTCCTCGCCCGCCGGAGCGCAGGCTCAGAAGCTTTCCGAGCAGCAGGAGCTGTCGGCGCCATACGAGCAGATCACGCTGAAAAAGAGCCTGACTCTCGATGCGCTGCCGAAGATTCGAAGGTCCCGAAGCGAGGCTGGTTCGCTCCTGGCTAAAACCGAGATGGTCAGTCACAGCGATCGCGTTGTCGCCTCGCTGGGACAGAGTCAGGACGGTTACAGCACCTGGTTCAATATGGTGACATTTCACAAGTACCGGCTCAACGTTATCCGGAAGTACTTCTTTGCCGTCGACGACAGGGCCGGGAGTTTGCGGACCCGGTCCAGGCGAGGTCTTCGCTTTGACTGCGAAATGGTGCTGGGAAAAGAAGTGCTCGGCGAATCTTACACATCTGAAAACGCAAGGCAAATCGCAATACTGAGGTACGTCCTGGATTCCATTCGCAAGGACATAAAAGAGCTTGGCGATGATGTCGATGTGCCCGGGCAGTACAATCAGAAACTGGACGTCTGCGGGATGCTTATCAATCAGATGTTCGAGACGGTGCTGGTAAAACTCGAAGCGTCACCCGTGCTGGCGATGAGGCTGAGCCAGGCCGGCGGGGCCGAGTTCGATCATATCAACTTTAACAAGGGCACGCTCCGAATGGTTGTCGAGGATGACGCTGTGGCAGTCAGTACACGTTTCGGAGTATTCGTAGACACCCAAAAAAACTTCAATAGTCAATCGTAAATAGTAAATAGAAAATTAAAAGAGTGGGTCTGTAAGCCGAGTTCTGTATCCCGCCAATAAGGCGGGCGGCGACCATTTATCTTGACCAACCGTTGCCGGTTGGCTCTGCCTTACGGCAAGCGACCTACCCGCCGGCAGAGCGGCTATTAACCGCTCGTACCCGGGCCGAGTGTCCGGCTGCTTGGTCTTGCAGGCGGTGGGGTTTACCCTGCCGGCACCGTCACCGGCGCCGCGGTGCGCTCTTACCGCACCATTTCACCATTGCCTGTCCCTGTGGGGACATCGGCTGTGTATTTTCTGCGGCACTTTCCCGCGGGTCACCCCGGGTGGCCGTTAGCCACCACCGTGCCCTGTCCTGCTCGGACTTTCCTCCGGCTCCCAAAGAAGCCGGCGACCGCCCAACCCACTCTTTTTAATAGACTCTGTATTGCTTACGATCACCGCATTATTATAACAAATGTTTGTATTATTTTCAAAAGGTAATTGCGTTAAATATCAAGGAAACCGTTAAGTTCGCTGCGATATGCTTGCTCCGACATCGTGGTTTTTGGTTACGCCGGATGAGCCTTATTTTAGCCGGTCCTCTCTTGAGATTTCGATGTGCTTCTTGAAGTTCTTATCGTCGGTTTCGGGGAAATCCCTTCTGTAGTGGACTCCCCGGCTTTCCCGGCGTTGTTGCGCGGATTGGGCTATAAGCAGAGCGGCGGTGAGCATGTCCTGGCATTCCCAGCCGGCCGGCGAGTCGAAGATTTTATCCATCACGTACCTTTGCCAGAATCTTATAATTTCCTGGACCTCTGTGAGAGGCTGGTCAAGGCGGGTGATTCCGACGTTTCGCCACATAAGGGCTCGAAGCGAGTTCCTGACGTCGTCGGCATCCAGCCGTGTACGGTCCGAATGGGGGATCTGATATTTTATCAGAGGGTGCTTGAGATGGACGATGGTTGCTTTTTTCTTTTGCGAAATCTCTTGACCGGCGATTTTTCCGAACACCAGTCCTTCGAGCAGCGAGTTGCTGCCGAGCCGGTTTGCTCCGTGCAGCCCGGTAGAGGCGATTTCGCCGCAGGCGTAAAGACCTTCGATGTTCGTTTTGGCCGCCAGGTCGGTTTTTACGCCGCCGATCATATAATGGGCGCTCGGCCGGACCGGAATCAGGTCGTTAGTGATGTCGATATCGAAACTTTCGAGCAGCTCGTTAATCCAGGGAAATCTTTTTGCGAAAAATGCTTTTTCGATGTGCCGGACGTCCAGATAGACATGCGTCGATTCGGTTTTTCGCATCTGGGCCAGGATTGCCCGGCTGACTATATCGCGCGGGGCAAGCTCGGCGGCTTCGTGGTAGTCATTCATAAAACGCCGGCCTTTGCTGTCCAGCAGGATCGCTCCTTCGCCGCGAACCGTCTCGCTAATCAGTGCCCGCGTGGCACCTGCGATATAGAGCGTCGTCGGATGGAACTGGACCATCTCTAAATCCCGTAAAACGGCGCCGGCCCGGTAAGCCAAAGCGATGCCGTCGCCGGTGGCGGCTTCCGGGTTCGTAGTTTCACGATAGAGCCGGCCTGCGCCGCCGGTAGCCAGAATCGTATTTGCCGCCCAGATGATTTGCGGGCCTCTCTTACGTTCGTAGCCGATGATTCCCACGCACATGTTGTCGTCGTTGGTGAGCAAATCAATCGTGAAGAAATTCTCCAGGATCCTTATATTTGGATTCCGTCTGGCTCGTTCTATCAATGCCTCGGCAATCGCCCGTCCGGTTTCATCGCCGTGAGCGTGAGCGACGCGGGGGTAGCTGTGACCGCCTTCGAGCGTAGCGGCAATATGGTTTTCTCTCAGATCGAATTCCGTGCCCCATTTGAGCAGTTGCTTTACAAGTTCGGGTCCCCGGCGAACGACCAGGTCAACAACGCCTTCGTCACAAATTCCGCAGCCGGTTTTGAGCGTATCGGCGATGTGTGATTCGAATGTATCTGCTTTATCCAGCACAGAGGCGATGCCGCCCTGGGCTTTAAAGGTGTTGCTTTCTTCGGCTTTACCTTTGCAGACGATTATTACGCTGTGACGTTCGGCTGCTTCGAGTGCGGCACGAAGACCTGCTATACCGGCCCCTATCACGAGGCAATCTGTAAAAAGCTGGTGCGCGGAGATAGAGTCGACATTTACCAGATAGCGTCTGAATTCTGATTTCTCAGCCATAATTTTAATACTCGATAACCCTTAGGGCGTTTCGGTTTTGGGCTCCTTGCGGCTCAGGGTGACCTGGTCGGTGAATACTCTCTCGTCGTCGGCATACTTGAGAATAAATGCCTGAAGTTCTTTTGTCGATCCCGTAATGACAGGCCTGTCGCCGACAGATGTATGTTCCACTGCACTCGGATTTTCTTTGAGCAACTCTTCCATTTTGGATTCTAAAGTTAATCGCAATTTCAACTGGGGTTCTATGGAGTCTATCTTCATGAACGTATGAGCAGGTATCAGGAATAGAGCGTTATATGGCCAGTCCATTTTGTTAGGGTCTTCCGGCTCCCAGGGCAATTCGCCTGGGAAAATGTCCAGGAAAAGCCTGTTCTGCAGTTTCACCAGGTGCGCCACAAACGAGCCTTTCATTCCCTCCTCATCGGAGAAAATCAATTTGTATGCATTTTCCGGTTCGTCGATACTCTTGAATTCCCAGGTGGTTTTGGGGTTGTTTACGTCATCCACCCACGTGCCGTACAGTTTTTTATCAACCACGATGTCTTTTTCCGTATAAAGCGAGTGCAGCGATATTACAGGCACACAGCCGCCTAAAATGACAGCGAGCATGTAAAAGAGAAACTTTTTTGTCTTCATTTTTAGTCTCCTTTGAATATCTACTGTTTTCATTCTCGATTATCGATTATCAATTGTCAATTGCAAAGCCAGGCCAAAACCGATAAAGTGCGGCCGTTAAACTTAAATAAATAATCGGAAGACTTTAAAATAAGGATGAAGTGCATTGGATTTGGACTTATTTGGTTGGGTAGTTGTTGCTGTTTGTGCTGTGATGGTCGGAACGACCAAAACCGGGATGCCCGGACTGGGAATCCTCATTGTGCCTTTAATGGCGCTGGTTCTTCCGACGCGTCAATCGACCGGGATATTGCTGGGCATCCTGATTCTCGCGGATTTGTTTGCGGTCACGTACCACAGGCGTAATGCCAGGTGGGGGCACGTGTTGCGTCTGCTTCCCGCGGCTTTTGCCGGGATTGTGGCGGGATACTTCGGCTTGAAGTTCGTCAATGACCAGCAGCTCAAGCCGATTATCGGTGGAATCGTTCTGGTAATGTTGGGCGTCAACTACTGGCGGACCAGGGTCAAAGGCGAAGATGCGCCGGTTCCGACGCAGTGGTGGTTCGCTGTAACGCTCGGATTTATGGCGGGAGTTACAACGATGATGGCCAACGCCGCCGGGCCGGTCATGATTATTTATCTGCTGGCGATGCGGCTGCCCAAGGTCGAATTTGTCGGAACCGGGGCGTGGTTCTTTTTTGTTGTCAACTGGCTTAAGGTGCCGTTCAGCGCCAATCTGGATTTAATGACGGCAGAATCCATCAAGCTCAATTTGATGATGCTGCCGTTTATTGCCATAGGGGCGGTTGCGGGAATATTCCTGCTAAAACGAATCCCGCAGAAGGCATTTAACATTGTCGTGCAGATTCTGGCTGCCGCGGCAGCTATCAAGCTCCTTTTTTAATAACTCAAACTGACCGTTTTTGTGTATGTTTGCTCACAAGTTCTTGTTGTACAAGAACTTGTCTAAAATGTCATTCTGAGCGAAACGTAGTGAAGCGAAGAATCTAAACGCCACATGAGCATAATCAATCGATACGTTTTTATGACATCGGCAACGTCGAGATCCTTCGCTGCGCTCAGGATGACAAAAATCGGTCAGTTTGAGTTAATTAAATCCTTATCACCGGCGAAACAGAATTGCTTTGCAAAACCATGCTTAAAAAGCGATGATTGAAACCATGTATGGTCGTCAGAGCAAAGACAAATTTAGCACCGCCAGGCAGCGGATGCTCAGGTGGGATCTGAGGGGGCGTGATATTACCGATCCTCGCGTATTGGCCGTGATGGCTGAGGTTCCGAGGGAAGAGTTCATACCGCAGTCGCACCGGTCACAGGCCTATAGTGACGGCCCGCTGCCAATCGGGATGGATCAGACCATTTCCCAGCCGTATATCGTAGCTTTGATGACCCAGGAATTGCGGCTCGACCCGGAGCAAGAGGTTCTGGAGATCGGCACGGGCAGCGGATACCAGACCGCTGTTCTGAGCAAGCTGGTAAAAAAGGTCTATACGATAGAAAGATTCAGCGAGTTAGCTGATTCGGCTCAGGCGGTTTTAGGCAAACTGGGCATTAGCAACGTCGAGTTTTATATAGGTGACGGCAGCAGCGGCTGGCCGGCGTCAGGATTGCCTCGGTCGGGATGTTTCGACAGGATTATGATTACCGCCGGAGTGCCGAAGATACCGGAGCCACTTCTCGGGCAGCTTGTCGACGGCGGCCTGATTGTTGCCCCTGTGGGCGGCAGATCGGTGCAGGAACTGGTGGCTTGCGAAAAGAAGGGAGATAATCTCATCGGCAGAGCAATCTGTGACGTCCGCTTTGTAAGACTTATTGGTGAGCATGGTTTCGAGCAATAGAATATTGTCATTCCTGCGAAAGCAGGAATCCAGAAGTAACGCGGGTAAATGGATTCCCGCTTTCGCGGGAATGACAGAGAATAGGAGGCATGAACAATGACTCGCAAACAGATTGAGTTGTATCGGATGAAACTTGTTCGAATTCAGATGGAAAATGACACAGACAGAAAATGGAAAGAGACACGAGATCTTGCGCTGGAAATCGGGGCAAGTATATGGAGGGTACATCCATTCAAAGATAGCGATATCAAAGCACTCACACATGATGAGACCAAAATAAAAATTAGAGAAGCCAAGGAAGCTACTACGGCAGAGATTGTGTATAATATTCATTATGCTTTGCAGACTGCTGCTATGGTTGATATGTGTAGAAGTGCTAACAGAAATTCGATAATTGCTATTATAGCCTCTTCAATAAGTTTGCTCAGTATGGTGGCCGTGTGGATTGCTGTGATAAAGTAGAAGAATAAGCATTACTTGTCATTCCTGCGAAAGCAGGAATCCAGAAGTTGAGAGATGAGACAGTACTATGTTTATATACTGGCAAGTAAGAAAAACGGAACTCTTTATATTGGCGTGACTAACAATTTACTAAAGAGAGTGCATGAGCATAAAAATGATCTTATGGAAGGATTTACACAGAAGTACCGTGTCCATAGCCTGGTATATTATGAGGTCTACAGTGACATCGTCGATGCTATAACCAGAGAAAAAAGAATGAAAAAATGGAAGAGGCAATGGAAGATTGAGTTGATAGAGAAGACTAATCCTCGGTGGAGA
>CAZTDF010000218.1:0-7405 GCA_964612465.1 uncultured Pirellulales bacterium | reverse complement strand
CCAATATAAATACCAAAAATTTGTAAAAAAAGCCCTTGCATATACGATAAAAACACCTATAATTCGATAAAAATACCGCGTTAATCGTAGCGTAAACTCGGAATCCGGGATATAAATTACGAGATACGAATATGCGGGCGTAGCTCAGTGGTAGAGCGTCACGTTGCCAACGTGAATGTCGTGAGTTCAAATCTCATCGCCCGCTTTGTTGCAGTTGTTGGTCGATAGTATTTAGTCGTTTGAGCGGTTTTACACGACTGAAGTTGTATTAAACCCTCTTTTGCTAAAACGACGGCTAAATACCAATGGCTAAATAGTATCGGCGAGTCACCGGCTAAATGTAGTTTGGCATTGGTCTCCGATACGTTTAGGTCCGGCACCTGTCAGGTATGAATTTATGCTGCTGATAGGCGCAGGATTGAAAATCGCGAAGACCGGGCTAAGGGAACTGTTTCCCTGATGCCTTTTTTGTTTATTGATTTAAGGTTTTACAAAACCGTAGGGAGCATGGAAATGGCTGACGAAGAAAAATCCGAAGCACTAAAGGAAGAAGAAACTACTGAGCCGAAGGAAGAGCAACCCGAAGCACAGAATGAAGAAGAATCTCCGGAACTGAAAGATATAGTGACTATCGAAGAAGCAGGACCCTGCAAAAAGAAAGTCATCATAGAAATAGTTGAAGAGAAAATCAAAAAGGCCATAGACAAACAATATGAGGACCTGGGTAAAGAAGCCCTTGTGCCGGGCTTTAGAAAAGGGCGAGCACCCCGCCGGCTCCTCGAGAAGAGATTCGGCAAAGAGACAACAGAGCAAATAAAATTGACCTTATTGGCCGATTCGAGCAAGTCGGCGATTGAGGAAAACAAGCTGCAAACCATCGGCGAGCCTGACATAGACTTTGAAAATATCGAATTGCCGACCGAAGGCTCGCTAACCTTTGATTTCGAGGTTGAAGTACGTCCGGAATTCGACCTGCCGAAGCTCGAAGGCATTCCGGTTACCAGGACAAAGCTCGAGGTTACGGACGAGCAAATCGACAGAGAGATTGAGCAGATGCAGAGATGGTCCGGTGTATGGACGCCGCGAGAAGAAGGTTCTGTCGAGCTTGATGACCAGATTATTGCCGATGCAGTTCTTAAAATAGATGGAATTGATGAAGAACAGAAACTGGACAACGTCGAGATATATGTAAGACAGAATGGTTTTGTCGGGGAAATACCCGTTGAGAAGCTCGATGAGCTGCTGGTCGGGGCCAAGGCGGGTCAAGCCAAAGAAACGAGCGTAGAAGTACCGAAGACTTTTTTCAGAGAAGAATATCGCGGCAAAAAGGTGGATATCCAGATAAGCATCAAAGATATCAAATGGCTAAAACCCGCTGAGCTGGACGAAAACCTCCTAAAGCGGTACGGCGTCGAAGATAAAGATGAACTGCGGGAAAAAATCCATGATACCCTCCATGGCCGACTGGAAACACAAGGCCGAACGGAGATGACCGAGCAGATTTTCGAGTATCTGCTCGACAAAACCGATTTAGACCTGCCGGTAAATGTTGTTGCCGAGCAGGCCAGCAGTGTGCTGCAAAGACAATATACGAACTTGCTCATGCGGGGACTTTCCCGCGAGCAGATCGGCGAGCAGGTAGAGCAGCTTCAGGCCGGCAGTGAACAGCAGGCCGAACAACAGGTAAAAACTTTCTTCATTATGGATAAAATTGCCGATAAGCTCAAGATTGACGTGAGCGAAGAAGAAATCAACGGCCATATCGCTCAATTAGCCATGAAGAGAGGACAGCGGCCCGAGAGGATGAGAGAAGATATGGAACGTAACGGCTCGTTAGCTCAGCTATCTTTGGAGGTACGCCAGGATAAATGCATTGCTAAACTGCTCGAAACGGCGGTAATAACCGAGAAAAAGCCTGAGAAAGCTAACAAAGCCAAAAAAGCTAAGAAACCAGCAAAAAAAGCCACTAAAAAAGTAGCTAAAAAATCAGCCGAGCCTGAGGAAAAACAATCCTGAAAATACATAATGTCGGCTAAGTTAAGGGAGTAATGAATGTCTATCGAGCATCGAGCACAACATATTACGAACGGATTCCACTTAGCTAATCATTGCAAAATGGAGACCACAAGTATGAACGTTCACAATCAACACGGCCAGTATCAACGCTATCGCGAGATGAGCCTGGACGATATGCTGCTTGAAAACCGCATCGTCTTTCTGATAGGGGAAATATCATATCAAAGAGCGGCTGAGGTCATCATGAAAATGCTGTACCTTGATAACCTTAAGCGCAGCAGCGAAATCAGCTTGTACGTCAATTCTCCCGGCGGCAGCGTGGATGATACCATGGCAATTTACGATACTATGCGGTTTGTCAGCTCTCCGATTGCGACCTATTGCATCGGCAGGGCACAATCCGGAGCCGCCATAATACTGGCAGCCGGAACAAAAGGCAAACGGCACGCTCTTCCCCATGCTAAAGTCATGCTGCACCAGCCATGGGGTGGAGTCAGCGGCCAGGCAGCCGACATCAAGATACAGGCAGCAGAGATTCTAAAGGCTAAAGCCATGATAAATGAACTGCTCGCAAAACATTCCGGACAGCCGGTCGAAAAAATCGCCGCTGAGACTGAAAGAGACAGGTATATGACTGCCGAAGAGGCCCACGAATACGGCCTTATCGATGAGGTGCTAAAAGAAGAAGATAAAGAAAACAAAGACGAGAAAGACAAGAAGTAAAAACGTAATACGGGGAAATAAAACATGAGCTTAAATCAGAATCTGGTGCCAATAGTCATCGAGAAAAGTGGCCGAACGGAACGTGCCTACGATATTTATTCAAGATTGTTGAAAGACAGAATCATCTTTCTCGGCGGGACGATTGATGATGCTACTGCTAATTTAACAATCGCCCAGATGCTCTTCCTGAGCAATGAAGATGTCAAGAAGGACATTCACTTTTACATTAATTCGCCCGGCGGCGCGATCACGGCTGGGCTTGCCATCTATGATACGATGCAGTTTTTACGCTGCGAGGTAGCGACGTATTGCGTCGGGCAGGCGGCAAGTATGGCAGCGGTGTTATTGGCCGGCGGCCATTCGGGTAAGCGGTTCCTGCTGGCCAGCAACCGAGTTCTTCTTCATCAACCATTGATATCAGGGCAATTGATCGGACCGGCTACCGACCTGGAAATCGAAGCAAAAGAAATATTACGGCTGCGTGCTCGCCTTTACGATATATTGGCCCAGCATACGGGCCAAAGCACCGAGAAAGTCGAAAAAGACTGTGACCGGAATCTCTGGCTTGACGCTGCCGAAGCGATCGAATACGGTTTGGCCGACAGGATACTGCAAAAGGCGCCCGAAATCGTCAGGGATCAGGAACCGGAGCAAGAATAATGAATGCCCAATGTCCAATATCAAAAATCAAATATAAAAAATCAAAATTGCGAAATCATCGTAAAGCGATAATGACTTCGTTAATTTTGCACTTTGCTTTTTGCTTTTTGATTTTTCCGCTCACTGGTTGTGCAACTCCTAATGATAAAGAATCGCCGGCTGTGCAGATAGAACAATTGACGCAGGAGAAAACACAGCTACAAAAGCAAATCGAACAGTCCGAGAGCGAGAACAAACAGCTCAAGCAACAATTACAGGTCCTGTCCGGGCTGCCCGAAGAGGTAAAGCTCGAAAACCTCAATCGGCTTGAGAGTGTCAAGATTGGCAGGTATACAGGCTTCTTCGACAAAGACGATGATGGCAAGAAGGAAAAGCTGATTGTCTATATACAGCCGGTCGATGAACAGGGCGACACGATAAAGGTAACCGGCACCGTGGACGTCCAGCTATGGGACCTGAACAAAATGGACGGCCAAGCCCTGCTCGGTGAGTGGAAAGTAGAGCCGGGTGAGCTAAAAAAGCTCTGGTTCGCAACAATGGTAACCATTAACTACAGATTGACATTCGACGTAGCCGACAAAATTGAGAGCATGGAAGAACCATTAACGGTCAAGGTGACCTTCACAGATTACATGACCGGCAAAGTTTTCAAAGAACAGAAAGTCATTAAAGCCCCTTAGAAATAGAACAATATTTCTATACGGGACAAGCCTTGATTTAAGCAACTCGCTTAACAGGAGCGTCACTCTACTGTACAAGCTTATTGACTGATGATCTGCACTGCGCCTACCAAAACGCACCGTGCGGTATCGCCATACTCCGGCGTTACAACGACATTCCATGCCCCAGGCTCGGCGCCATCCAGATCGATCTGGCAGGTAATCGTGTTCTCGTCCACAACCACAATGTCGGTCGCGTCAATTCTCGTGTCGTTGTCCCGGAATACAACCAGCTCGGAGTCAATGTTAATCAGCCGCCGATCAGCACCGTTGGAGTTTGTCTGGAAGAACTCGATTTCTTCTCCCGTGTTATTTTCATAGTAATCGAGGACTAAATAATAACTGCCCGCGGCTGGAAAGTCGAAGGTCATCGTGCCGTCGGTTCGATTTTGTGTCACGTCAGTCGTAGCCGGATTATGGGAATCCGCATATTCCCCGACAAGCTGGCCCTCTATCCACAAGCTGAATCCATCGTCACAATTCACGCCGAAATATCGCTCTCCGGGAGAAGGAGCATAAATATAGCCCGTAAACCGCACAGCGAAATTGTCGGCACCCCTTTGGAATGGCGGTGCGAACCTAAATTCGTTAGAGGTAAATAATCCATGACCACCGGTATTCCAGAGGTTGATCCATTCATGAACTGCATGGACGGGATTTCCGACGCCGCGGCCCGGATCGTCCAGCAGAAGTGTCGCCGCGTCAATCAGGTCAAACGCCTGATCGCTCTGGACGTAGAGGGCATCGAAGCCTACTTCTTCCGAGATAAGAGTCAGTGCCACAGTGGTCATCGATCCCGGCTCAAAACCGCTACCTTCTATAGTCAGCTCTACCGAACCATCGTTATATACCTGATTCGGTGTAACCGAGGTAATCACGCAAGGAATAATCCGGGTTACCGTAATGGAATCTTCGGCACCGGTTACAGGATTTCCAACGCCGGTCAGGCCCTGAAGTTCGAGCAGGTTCGGGCCTTCGGCGATTTCAACATCCACTTCGAACACACTGTTGCCCGAAAATTCTACCGGAACAGACGTGCCATTAACCGAAATCCCCGCTACTTCTATCGGGGCAACACCTTTGATCGTTACCGTCGATGCCGACGTAAAGTAATCGACACCGCTGTTGGTCGTTATCTCGAAGGTCAGAGAAGACGGGATCTGTGTTAAAATATAGCTTCGGCGGTCTCGCACGAACCGTTTGATAGAGTCCCTTCGGCTGGCGTCCTGACCATTGATGGATAAAACATTCGCCGCGTCGTCCAGAAACTTATCGAAGTCCGTCGGCGGATTGGCCGTCCCGTATGAGGTTTGCCACGGGCCGTTCACCAGCTCCGCATAAGCTTGCAGGTACATCCGCTGGTATTTGGGATAGTTTACGAACTGATCAACTTCCGGAAACTGGCCAGCGTTCACAGAAGAAAATAGATCCGTATTGGACCCATCCCCCGATCCGAGTGTAAAATCGATGTCCCAGGGCAGCAGGTACCATTTACCCTCCGGCAGGGCGTAATAAAAGTAGTTGTTCTTGCCGCGCCGGTAACCGTAGCTGTCCCAGTCACCGACGGCATGACGAAGTGCCAATACCCGGGCAAACTGCTCAGGATGTATAAATGATTCGACGTTATGCTCGTATAATGTACTGCTCGAAGATGTGTTAAATGCCGCGGCAAAATCCAAAAGATGGTCCCAATTGTCGTTTTCGCGATGCGATCGCTTTTCGAATCCCCAGCGATAGGTTTCCTTCAGCCGCGGGTGACTTGAATCATATTTCAAGCCTTCATCGAAGTTCGAGTGTGACGTGCCGTCGGCCGAGTACTCGAAGTAGTCGTCTACCTTATGAATATAACCCTCAGTATCGTTGGGAAACCATCCACGAATATAGTCGCCGTCGATCTTCTGTACGTCCTCGTAGTTAGAGTGGGCGTTCCCGTTGATAATCGGCCGTACATACTCCTGCATCGAAAACTGCAGGCCCATCTGCATATAAAACCAGTACGAAGCTCTCTCCTGGAGCGGGCCGCGGTTGCCTCCCTCAGTATTGTCGAGATTGATTTCCTCCCTGCCCCGGAATTTCTGGTCCGGATTGAAATCAATCCGATAGGCGTGGCGGTCAATTGGATTCCAGTTTGCTCCAGGGCGGAGGAACGGACTGCCGCGGAAGCGGATACCGACATTGTAGAAAACCTCGCTGTTGTTGTAAACAAACGTGCAATCCATCAACTCGTTCGAGAGATTGGGACGCGATCGAAACGTGCTGATTACATCATCGGACAGCCAGATTCGGTAGGTCGCCAACCTGGTATTCGGCCGAGAATCTCTGACGCGAACCAGGCAGGTTCGGTCCGGCACATCCGCCGACGGATCCAGTTTAGTCGGAAACCGGGTTGACGCCGAGCCGTCGGAAGCCTCAATATAAAACGCCCGCATTGTGCCGCCGGAGGCACCCGGAATCGAAGCGGTATAGATTCCATCTCCACCAATCGGATCATAACCGGAACCGTTGTCGACCATCGGCATACTTCTGAGTATTCCGCTGCCTTCTGAGCGATAGAAAAGATTGACTGTTCCCACGCCGTCGTTGTCAGTAACGCGGGCTGTAACGATAATCGGCTCACCACTGGCCGGCAGAACGGGCGCATGCTTCACATCGAGAATGTCTGGCCCCCGGTTGGACACAAACGCCGTATTTTGCCTGCCCGGCGTGCCCAGGTTCAGGGGCATTGTCAGCTCAAAAGAATGAGCCGGCCGGGGCGGTTGAACGGGCGAACGGTCGCTCGTCGTTCGCAACAGAAGAAATCGGGTTCCCCGCAGCCACCTGGCCCAGCCGCTAAACGTCACCGTGCTCGCACTAACACTGCTAATTGACTGATTGATTCTATTTGCCCCGGGGTCGCCGTGCCCGGTCGAAATCAAGTAAAGTGACCGAGCGCCGGAGCGGCGATCTTCAGTTGTCACGAAAGAGCGAACGTGATTGCCGAGAATCCGCCAACCGGACTCGCCACTCTCGAAGCCGTCGTTGTCAAGACGGCTCGTGCCGCCGATATTCAGTTCGAGGTCGTCGATTAGCACCTCACCGCGATTGAGGAGAATTAAATCGAATGTTCCGACACGACTGTGAGAGTACCTGTTATCATTGCCGCTGATGGTAAACGAGAACTGTTCCCATCCGGTTTTGCCGCTCTCGTCGCTATCGGCCCATGCACCGGGCGCATCGTTGTCGCTGTCAGGATCGCGCAGCTCCAGGCTTGCTCCCTGGCCGTCGGCCCAGCTCGGCCACCGGCCTCC
>CAZTDF010000217.1:0-7427 GCA_964612465.1 uncultured Pirellulales bacterium | reverse complement strand
ATACCGCAAAACGAGTCACCAACGCACCCAACAGAACATAACCTAAAATCACCTGCAACGCTAACAATATATGGCCGAATATTCCTCGAAAGAGACTGTTGGTGTTGGCGTACATGTCGCCTAATCCGAGTGTCGTCATTGTAACGATAGAGAAGTAAATCGAGCGAAGCGGAACCAGCCAGACCGGAACCGCTCGTTTGCTGTCCTCGAGAACGAATAGATTGCTGACGATCCCCGGGTAATCTTTATTTCCAATAAGGTGATAGTCGATTAAACCCCAGGCATAGTAGATAATGCCAAAAACAAAGGCCCACTTCAAAAAGGTCTTTATAATCTCTTTGGTGGATATGCCATAGTCACTTATCTGCCAGAATTTGCGAATAAACCACATTAACTTCTTTACGAGTATGTTCCTCTCATCTTTTTTAACTTGCCAGTTCTTGTACTTATACCAATCCTCCCAGTTCATCCGTCTGATGTTATATTCAATAAGCTGTTTTGTGCCGGGGTCTATGCGTACCGTCCTCAGCCCGACGCCGGTAAAATTCGTGCCTTTACAATTTTCGTGGTGACGATTGACCTTCAGTCCCCAAAATGACGTACCACTGTCAACGATGGCTGCCGAGAACTTGGCGCCTTTCACGCGGGCACGATAAAATATTGTGCTCTTCAGGTAAGAGCTGTTGAGTTGAGCCTCTTCCAGACAGGCACCATTAAGAAACGCCCCTTCCAGGTGCGCAAGCCAGAACCTGCCCCTGGTAAGGTCGGCTGCGTACAGTTGCGCGGATTCCATACGGGAACACTCGAAATTGGCGTCTCTCAGTTGGGCGCGAGTCAAAATTGCGCCTTCCAGATGGACTTCTCCGGTAAAATGCGAAGACCCCCTCGTGTTCAGAAGCACACCTCTTAGCCAACAGTCTTTAAGATAGGCCTCTTCAAGAAGAACATCTTGTGCCGGGTTTTGGTTTCGCCACTGGTTCCACTCTGTCATATCTTTCTTTTCAGAGCAGCGCTTGAGCTTATCGTATTGTTCTTGGCTGAATCGTCGCTGGTCTTTCGGTTTTTCGGATTTTGAGTTTGGTTCGATCATTTTATGCATTCCCTCACGGTCATTCCGAGCGGAGCCGAAGGCGGAGTCGAGGAATCTGATTTGAATAGATTTCTTAACTTCGTCCCTTTTGGACTTCGGTCGAGATGACCTGTCGTCTTTTTCATAGTTCGTATCAAACGCCCACAGTGAGTTTATTATAGGTGTATCTTCCGGTGGCATAAAGCGTTAAATCAAGGGCTGGGAACGTGTTAAGTTGGGCAAAGATTTATGTGCAATCAGCGTCAGCTTTTTTGTGAAAAAAACTTGTCGAAGCGTGCGTTTCGGTGTAGAATACGCTGTTTATTCAGGAGCGTGAAAAACGCGATATTTTGACCCTTTTAGCAATTAAATATAGAGGTCTATTATGAAGGCAAATTTTAACAGAACGGCGCTTGCCGAGGCCCTGGGTCTTTTGACATCCGTGGTGCCGAGCCGGACGCCGAAACCGATCCTGCGCTGCGTGCAAATCACCGCCGACAAGAAGGAAGTACGGATGTGCGCGACGGACCTTGAGGTCGGCATCAACTACTTAATCTCCGAGGTTCAGGTCGACAAGCCGGGCGAAGTTATCATCCCTGCGGACCGGCTGGCGGCGATTGTGCGCGAGAGCGTCGATGAGGTTCTGGTTTTGGAGTCCTCCGAGGGCGCCTGCAAAATCAAAGGCGCCGACAGCCACTTTACAATCTACGGACACGAGCCGGGCCAGTATCCGGTGGTCCGGGATTTCGATGGCACCGGCGATATAAAGATTTCCCTTTCCAATCTCCAGGCCGGGATCGAGCAGTGTCTTTTCGCTGCTGCCAAGGAGAGCACCCGCTACGCAATTAACGGCGTGCTGTGGGAGATTAAGGACAAGAAGCTGATGCTGGTCGCCACCGACGGCAGAAGACTGGCACGCTGCCGGGTCAGCCTGGCTGCGGCGCCGAAGGGCGAGGTGCCGGCTAATATTCTCGTGCCGGGCAAAGCGATGGGCCTGCTGGACAAAATCGGTGCCGGCGAAAAAGATGCCGTCGCCGTAAAGCTCGTCGACAACCAGATTCTGATTAGCTGCGCGAACGTGGTGATAAGCTCGAATCTGGTCGAGGGCAACTTCCCGAAATACGAGGACATCATCCCGACCGATTACGACAAGAAACTGACGCTGTCAACCGAAGCGACGCTCAGCGCCGTTCGCCGGGCGTCGCTGCTGACGAGCGAGGAATCGAGAGGGATTAAACTCTCGCTGGAAAAGGGGAAAATGGTCTTTTCCTGCAGGGCTCCCGAGACCGGCGATGCGCAAGTTGATATGCCTGTCGATTACAAAGGCGAGCCGATCGAGATCGGCTTTAGTCCGCAATTTTTAATCGATGTTTTGAGAGTGATCAAAACACCGGAATTTGATTTCGAATTGGGCCAGTCGGACAGGCCGGGTCTTATTAAAAGCGGGACAAATTTTCTCTACGTCCTGATGCCGATTAACCTGGGATAACTAATTGCGTTATGGATGAGGAAGAACGATTATTGAATGCCACCAGATGGCGAAGATCATGGAAAACGTACAGGGCCGCCAGCCTGGGTCAGGTTGCTCAGCAGCTTATGGACAAGCGGATTTCGCCGCAGCAGGCCCGATTCAGCCAGGTCGCAGAAGTCTGGAGCCGGCTGCTCCCGGCTGAACTGTACGGGCATTGTGAAATTGTCGATATTTCCGGCGGCCAGTTGACAGTGCTGGCCGATTCGCCGTCTTATATGTACGAGTTACAGTTATGCAGTTCGGAGCTTCTCGAAGAGCTGCAGCGGCAATGTCCGAGAGTAAGGCTCACGAAGATTAAGCTCGTTGTCGCCTGAAGCGTAACTTTTCAGCGGTAATCTCAGGAGCGAGAACCTCAAGAACTTCAATAGTTTATCAGTGAACAAAGACGATATATAAGAGAGGCAGAGAATTGGTATGAAGGACCATAAATATGACGCAAGTAACATAAAAATCCTCGGGGGCCTGGAGGCGGTGCGCAAGCGGCCTGATATGTATATCGGCGACCGCAGCAGCGCAGGGCTGCATCATCTTGTCTATGAGGTTTTGGACAACTCCATCGACGAGGCTCTGGCGGGGACCTGTAATAACATCAGCGTGCGGATACACCCCGACGGAAGCTGCTCCGTCGAGGATAACGGGCGAGGTATCCCGGTCGAGATGCATAAGGACGCGAAGGTCAGCGCTTTGGAAGTCGTGCTCACGAAGCTGCACGCCGGCGGTAAATTTGACAGCAGCAGCTATAAGGTAGCCGGCGGGCTGCACGGCGTCGGGGTCAGCGTGGTCAATGCCCTGAGCGAATGGCTCGAAGCCGACGTGTATCGCGACGGTAAGCAGTATCATTTCGAGTGCGCAAGAGGCGTTCCCAAGGACAATGTTAAAGAAATAGGCCAAACCACCAAGCGCGGCACAAAAATAGTTTTTAAGCCCGATGAGGAGATATTCGGAGATACCGAATTTGGATACGATACGCTGCTCAAAAGAATCCGGGAATTGGCGTATCTTAACGGCGGGCTCCGGATCTCCTTCAGAGACGACAGAGACAAGAAAAAAGAGGTGTTCGAATTCGCCGATGGGATTAGGGCTTTCGTCAAGCATCTCAACGAGGGCAAAGAAACGCTTCATAAAGAAGTTGTCTATTTGTCCAGAGAAGATCCCAAGGCAATGCTGAGCTGCGAAGTGGCGATGCAGTACAACGACGGTTATAACGAAAACGTGCTGGTCTTTGCCAACAACATCCGCAATATCGATGGCGGCACGCACCTTTCGGGCTTTCGGACCGCTCTGACGCGGACGATGAATTATTATGCCAGGAGCAATAACCTGCTTAAGAACAGTCAGGGTACGACCGGCGACGATTTGCGTGAGGGCCTGACGGCGGTAGTAGCGGTAAAACTTGCCGACCCGCACTTCGAGGCCCAGACAAAAGTCCGGCTGACCAATCCGGAGGTGGGCAGTTTTGTCGAGACCACCGTTAACGAACAGTTGGGTCTCTATCTGGAAGAGCATCCGTCGGAGGCCAAGCGTATTTTGAACAAGGCCATCCAGGCCGCCGCGGCGAGAGAGGCCGCGAGGAAGGCCCGAGAGCTGACCAGGCGAAAAGGGGCGTTGAGCACCGCCAACCTGCCGGGCAAGCTGTGGGATTGCGCGAGTAAAGAAAAGACCAGCACGGAAGTCTTCATCGTCGAAGGTGACTCGGCCGGCGGCTCGGCAAAGGCCGGGCGTGACAGAAAAATCCAGGCAATCCTGCCGCTGAAAGGGAAGATCCTCAACGTGGAAAAGGCGCGACTGGAAAAAATGCTGGCACACGATGAGATTCGGACCATTATCAGCGCATTGGGAACCGGCATCGGCACCGACGAGTTCGATCTGGGCAGGTGCAGATACGGCAAGATAATATTGATGACCGATGCCGACATCGACGGCGCCCATATCCGAACGCTGCTGCTGACTTTTTTCTTCAGACAAATGCAGCAATTGTTTATAGAGAATATGATTTATATCGCTCAACCGCCGCTGTACGAGGTTAAGGTCAAGGGCAAAAAGAAATCCGAGTATGTTCTCAGCGAGAATCAGATGCGTAAGCGGATGATTACCCGCGGCCTTGAGGGCACAGAGCTTCTCATCAGGAGCGGTTACGGCGGCAAAGCGAAAAAAGACAAGGCCGAAGAGCAGGACGCCGGATTTCGTGTCTCCGGGAAAAAGATGGCCGAGCTTGTAAAAATACTGGCCGAGGCCGAAAGAATCATTGCCGTTTTGAGCAGGCGGGGTATTATCTTCAACGACTTTGTCGCCGCCTATTACAATCCATCTAAAGGCGGACTGCCGCCATTCCGTCTCAGCGCCGAAGGCAAGGAGGACATTTATTACAAAAGAGAGGAATACGAAAAGAAGGTCAACGAATTAAAAGAGCGGACCAAAACTTTAACTGAGGACGAGGAGGAAGAAACGGTTGTTGCCGAAGAACTCCATGAGGTCGACCGAATCAATCAGATAAACGAACAACTCAAAGAGCGGTTGGATGTGGATTTGAAAGATTTCCTGCTGAAGCCCGCCAAAGCAGTTTCCGGCGAAGCTTTGCAGACCAAGTTCCAGCTTATCAACGGTCAGGACAATTACGACGTTGCTGCGCTGGGCGATATCTGTGCCGGTATCAGGCAGATTGGCGGCAAAGGGATCGAGATAAAACGCTTCAAAGGTCTGGGCGAGATGAACGCCGATCAGTTGTGGGACACGACGATGAATCCGGAAACGCGGACCCTGCTGAGCGTCAGGCTCGACGATGCGGGCGAGGCCGACCGGCTCTTTAGTATCTTAATGGGCGGCGACGTGGAAAAACGCCGGAACTTCATTCAGGACCACGCCCTCGAAGTCCAGAACCTCGATGTTTAAGAATGTGGATTATACTGGCCCATAGAAGCGTAGAATGTTAGTATCGGGCTATGACGCAACCTTACGAATGCGAAGTCAGGTTCGGAATCGAGGATATTGAAGATTTCCAGGCGAGACTCGGCCGCTTGGGAGCGAGAATTGCCTTTCCATACGAATTTGTCGACCACTACTACAAGCCGCCGGCAGGGCATTGGAATCCCGTCGAGAAGAACATCCGAATCAGGCAGTGGATTCAGCCCCAAAAGGAATCGACCGTTTACTTCGTGAAGCTGGAAATAATCTCGGTCGACGGCCTGCAATTCAAACGCTCGCTTTACCCCGAAGGCAAACTGCCGCTGCTGGCGGGTACGGTGGAAATGTGCCGGACGCTGTTGGACGACCTCGGCTTCGAATTTTGGTTCTCATTGAGCAAGGAAAAGGCCCGCCTCTGGGAAGTGGCCCGGCACGGTTTTTTCACCGCCGTCGAATACATTGAAGGTCTCGGCTGGACCGCCGAGCTGGAATTCGAAGGAAATGATCCACAAAAAGCCGGCGCCGCCATCCGGCAAGCCCTGGAAGCACTAAAAATTCCCCGGCAAAAAGTGACCCACAATCCCATCGCCAGCATCTATCTGCAAAAAATTAAGCACATTGCAAAAACCAACTGGTAGGGTGGGCAAATTCCTTTTTTTGCCCACGTGGTTTTCTACGATTCATACCGCGTGTGCAACGAGTTGCACACCCTACAACTCTAAGATTTAATTTTGTTCCTTGTTTGGCCGTGGTATTACGCTAACTTTCGGCCGAGGTCGTAGGCTTGCTGCAGGGATTGGCTCTTGCTTCGGATGGCTCCTTTTTCGCCCACGCCGGGGACGATGATTTGGCCGAGAATCTTTATTTCCAGATACGCGAGAGACTTTTGGAAGAATTCGACAACGCCGGCAGCCGTCTCAAGGTTCTCTTCCTCGAACGGGACGGCTAACGCCGCAGAGAGGCCATTTATTTTCTGCCTGTTTTCGGGACAGTTGAAATAAACGAATCGGTCGATGAACGCCTTCATCAGGGCGGTTGGGCCATACCAATAAACGGGCGTGCCGAAAATGATAACGTCGCTTTGAATTATCGCCGGATAAATATCTCGCATGTCATCGTTCTTGCTGCATTCTTTGCCCTTCCAGCATGCATGGCAGCCGTCGCATTCGCGAATGTTCAGCTCGCCAAGAAACAGCTCATCGACGACCGCACCTTGGGCCCGTGCTCCTTCGACTATTTTCGAGACCAGGATGTGCGTATTTCCGTTTTTGCGAGGACTTCCCATAACTGCAAGTATTCGCTTCATAATCAGATGCCCTTCAGTCAAAAATCCACTCTTAAGATGTACTGGCGACTTACAGGCTATTGTATGTACCGGGTACATTAAAGAAAAGAGTAAAAGGTAAAACGTGTCCCGACCCGGCCAAAGTTGAGCTGAGCCGAAGCAGATAGAACCAGCAGCCATCCCCCGGGGCACGGATCACAAGGCAACAGGGAGCAGGGACGATTGACGAAACAGGTATTCTGTTTCATGCCTGATGCAATAAGACCGGCGTCTCACGGAGATTTTTTTGAAATTTGCCCGCCTTTATCCGTTTAGATTCGTATAATACTTAACGAATTCGTATTTCGTATGTGGTATGTCGTAAGTAGAATTGAGAAATATAGAAGTAAAAAAGCCAAAATAATGAAAAAAACAGGTGAAAAAGAGTAGAAAACGACGAAATTTTGAGCTTAATTTGAAAAAACAAACCCAATTTGCAAATGGGCAAAATGAACGTAAGTATCTATTTAAAAGGGCACTATGGAGATTTTACGCTTTGAAGGCTGCGAAAAAACAAAGCCAATTCAAAGCCAATCAAAGCCAATTATATTTAGCCCCCAGATTTATCTGGGGGTTGAAAAACCGTTTTGAAAAAACAAACC
>CAZTDF010000216.1:0-7481 GCA_964612465.1 uncultured Pirellulales bacterium | reverse complement strand
GACCTTCGCGAATCCCGCAATCTTACCGCCAAATTCAAGCAAGCCTGATGTCGGTGGTATTGACAATTCTACCTTCAACAGGTTACCCTGCTCGAATATGCCGGTTGCAGTTTCAAAATACAAACCGCCGGGGCTTACATTTATCGTATAACCGCCGTGAGATATGTGTGCGGTTGAGCCGACTTTCCGGCATGATATATTGTATTGTGCCCCCAATCGCCTATGCCTGCGTTTTTCTGATCGATCCATCATACGCATCCTTGCATAATAGTGTTTATTCCCTGTCCTTATTAAGTTGTGAAATAATAAAAGCAAAACTCGTTCCAAAGCACAGAGCGACAAAACAGCCCATTTTAACTTTTTCAAGTACTTGCTAAGCAAGAGGTTAAATGACCATATCTATCCGGCATTAAAATATTTCGCAAATACATCAATCATCGCGTTGATAAATTCAAACACTAAAAGCTAAATTAATCGATGATTCTTGTGTTTTATCGTCTAATAACCATCTTCACATGCTTATTTTATAAAATCTTACGTTTCCTGTTAAACACATATCTTGTTCAGTCCGAAAAAGAGGACGGGTGCGTTGTTTTTTTGCAACATCTATTATTGACAATATTTAAGGCGGGTCGTATTATCGCAGCTATGCCAGAGAATGCAGAACAAGAATCGAAGAGATCAGAAAACCAGGGTGATTCGCTGAAGGAACATACCGCGGCTAACCGCACAGGATTCGGGCGGCTTGGCGAATCAATCCTTCAGTCATTGCCTATAGGTATTGTTGCTTTCGATCCGGATTTGAAGATTCTTCGGGCCAATGCTCAGGCAACAAAGCTTATCGAGTTGGGTGACTATATCGACAAATCCCTGGCAAGAGGAACAGATGACAAAATATGGCAGGGCTGGACGGAGCAATTGAACTCGGCAATCTCAACGGGAAAGCCATGCAGGTTTGATGATGTAAGCTATACAATGGACGGCAAAACAAAACTGCTTCGAATTGTCTGTACGCCTCTGGAGCCAGCCGAATCAGCAAAAAGTCTCGGCGGTATTATAATCGTCGAGGATGTCACCGATAGGGTCAATATAGAAAGAAGGCTGGCGAATGCCGAAAGACTGGCTGCCGTCGGCAAGCATGCCTCTAAAGTGGCTCATGAATTGAATAATCCGCTGGATGGGATTCTGAGATACATCAATCTCGCGATGAGGATTGTCGAGCAGGAAAACCTGACAAAGCCGAAGGAGTATCTCACCCAATGCCGGGAGGGGTTGATGAGGATGGTTCAGATTGTCAGCGAACTGCTGGAGTTCTCGCGCAGTACGTACACACCCCTGGAATATGTCAAGGTCGAGCAGATTATTGAAGATGCCGTCAAGACGATGGAATCGAAAGCAGAAGCGACAGATATTTCGATCGTAAGAAACTACACTTTTGGTATGCCGCAGGTCAGGAGCGGTAATTTGTTTCAGGTGTTCTGCAATCTTGTGAAGAACGCCCTGGATGCGATGCCGAACGGGGGCGAGCTGCGAATTTCGACCAGCCTGGTGGCGGATGATACCATTATGATCGAGCTTCACGATACGGGAACGGGTTTGCCGCCGGGAAGCATGGAAGCGATATTTGAACCGTTCTTCACGACGAAAGAAGGCAGTAAGGGCACGGGATTGGGATTGGCTGTATGCAGGGACATCGTCGAGAGCTATCACGGTCGAATCACGGCCCAAAACGCTCCCGATGGCGGCAGCATTTTCAGCGTGTACCTGCCGGTGGCCGGCTAAAACATCATTTGAATTTATAAAATTGGTTTGGGAGTTCTATGAGAAAGAAAAACATTCTTGTTATCGATGACGATAAAATCATCCTCGATTCGCTGTGCGAATTTCTGTCACTCGAAGGATTCCGGACCAGCGGTGCCGGGACGGTCAAGGACGCTCTGGCCAGGCTGGAAGAGGAGAACTATTGTCTGGTCCTGACGGACGTCAATCTTCCGGATGGGGACGGCCTCGAATTACTGGGTATTATCAAGAGAAACTATCCCCAAACCGTAGTCGTCGTAATCACCGGTTATGGTACCATCGATAGTGCCGTTAAGGCCATTAAGAGCGGCGCTTACGATTACCTGACGAAACCGATCATAGACGACGAGTTGCGGCTGGCCGTTGAAAGAGCGATTACGCAACAGTCGCTTATCAGTGAAAATGAGAGCCTTCGATTCCAGCTCCAGCGAAAACATCGCCTTGAGAATATCATCAGTCACAACTACAAGATGGCGAAGATTTTCGACCTTGTCGAGGCCGTCGCCGACAGCAAGACCACGATCCTGATGGCAGGTCCATCGGGCACCGGTAAGAGTATGCTGGCAAGGGCAATCCATCACAATTCAAGCCGGCGCGATCAGCCGTTCGTCGAGGTCAGTTGCGGAGCGCTGCCGGAAACGCTGCTTGAAAGCGAGCTGTTCGGTCATGTCAGAGGCTCGTTCACCGGTGCCGTGAATAATAAGGAAGGCAAATTTCTTGCCGCCGACGGCGGGACAATCTTTCTCGACGAAATAGCCAACGCCTCGCCTGCTCTTCAGGCCAAACTTTTGCGGGTACTGGAGGACAGGCAGTTCGAGCCGGTCGGCAGCAACAAAACCAGAACCGTGGATACGCGTATTATCCTCGCTTCGAACCGCGACCTTAGTGAGGAAGTCCGGCAAGGCAGATTCCGTGAAGATTTGTATTACCGGGTCAATGTGGTCATGATAGAGTTGCCGCCCCTGAGTGAGAGGGTCGGAGATGTTCGGCTGCTGGCGGAGCATTTTCTCCGGATGTACTCGGCCCAGCATAAAAGGGACAAGCTCGGCATTACCGATGAGGCGATGGAATACCTGGAGCGGTATCCGTGGCCCGGCAACGTTCGTGAGCTGGAGAATGTTATCGAACGGGCGGCTTTGCTGAGCAAGAGCAAATTCATCGGCCCGGAGGATCTGCCGGACCCGATTAAGGCCGAGCAAAGCCGGCAGCCAAAGCAATACAAACAGATGAGTCTCAAAGAAGCATTGGCCGGGCCGGAGAAGGACATTATCAGGCAAGCACTGCAAGCCAATCACTGGAACAGGCAGGCGACCGCCAGGACACTTGATATTAACCGAACAACTCTCTTCAAGAAGATGAAGCATTACGGCCTCTATGACGAAGCGGAACGGTTGGGTCTGACCTGATAAATTGCCTGCAGGATAGACTCATGTCCCGGCATATATTTAAAAACCCCTGCTTTTTTGCGGAGGGAGGGGAGAAGGAAGAGAAAAGCAGGGGCAAAATGAAAAAGCTATTATAATTATAGCATTTTTCCACAAAAGGTCAATAAAAAACGCCCTCAAACTCATCCGGAAAATCCCCTTTTCATTGACATTATTCTTTCTAAATACCGAGAGGTTGATAAAAACAGTCTGGTTACATCATAATAATGATTTTATCTGCGACTCAGTGACAGTATATTATGCCCGTACCTTATTTTCCTTAAATTTTAATGAAAGTTTTTTTGCGATACATCCACCATAGTATGAGCCAAACGACCGTAAATCCGGCCAGGGCGTAAATAAAGGTGTACCAGTTCCCGGCGTATTTTTCCAATCCCTCGACGAAGACGCCGCCGATATTGCGGAAGTTAATAAGGTGGGTGGCCATATAAACCGCGATTGCATTGGTCCCGATAACCACAAAGCCGAAGGCCCATATCCTGAAACCCAGCACGTCTATCACCAGGTAGAACAACGCCAACAGCATGAAGCACAAACCGCCCGAAAACAGTACAAAGGAGCTTGTCCACAGGTGCTTGATGATCGGAAAGTTCAGGTTCCAGAGAAGGCCCGCGACGATGCATCCGCCCCCTGCCGCCAGGAGCCACAGGACCTTTCTGATACCCACTTTATCCGAGCGCAGCAGGTGCCCCGCCATCACGCCGAGCATCACCGTGCAGGCGAATGTCATGCTGCTTAGGATCCAGGTATAGGGTGGATCTGTCCCGTCAATGAAGTGCCCGAAGATGACTCGATCGATGTAAATCGCCAGGTTCCCATCCGGCGTCAGAACGCCCGCGCCGTGGCCGGGGACCGGAACCAGCATCATTAACGCCCAGAACAGCAGAAGCAGAATCCCAGTCGTGGCGATCTGCCATCTCAGGCCCAGATTTAGCATGATGATTGCCGCGATGATGTATCCGGCCGCAATTGCCTGAAGCGTGTTGGAATAGATGTGCAGCTTCGACAGGTCGTATTCGAGCAGGTTCCCCTGCGCGATCATGCCGAGAACGAAGAGAATCACGGTCCGCTTGAGAATGTGCAGGTATAGCCGCGTCTTGCCGTGGCCTTCGAGCCGACGTTTGTTGAACGAATATGGCATAACCACGCCGACGATGAACAAAAACAACGGCATAATCAAATCTTCGAAACGAAATCCCTCCCATTTGACGTGGGTCAGTTGTGTCCGAATCAACTCTGTCGTCGGGCTGTTGAATACATCGTGCAGGCTGGCGAAGATTCTCTCGCCCCCGATGATAAAGAACATATCGAAGCCGCGAAGCGCATCGATCGACATCACACGGCCCGCGGGCTTGCCCTGCTGCTTACCTTCCGGCGATTTTGTCTGCATTTCATCCATAATCAATTCCCGTTCATCATCGTTCAGGTACATTCAAGCTGTTTACACAAATTTTCGCATATTCTAACGATGCCCGCCCGCCGGCGTAAGGAAAATAGCCACAGTTGTTTAGAAATTGGCTTTGAATTGGGTTTGTTTTCACCATGTGTCCAATAGATATTTTTCTCGTAATCCTTTGTAATAAAGACATTTGCATTTATTTGGCCTTATTAAAATTGGGTTTGTTTTTTCAATTTGCTTTTTACCACGAAGGGCACGAAGATCATCGAGAAATAAGCATTCTTAATAAATGAATCACATATCATAATATCTTATTCATTTTCAATTCTTCATTCACAATTCAAAATCGACATACCACATACGTATGTTAACTATATATTATACCATATCACAAGTTGTATTTCAAGGCAATTCCAGAAAAATCTCCGTGAGACTGCGTTCAATACCCGATTCTCGGAAGGAAAGGCAAATTGGATGAGTACCCCCCGGCAGTTAGCATTGATTTGGTTACGGCCGTTTCCGCATCAGGGTGATTGAGGGCGGATATTGCTAAACTGGTTTTGACAGGGATCCCACACAGCGGTCAATTATTTTCAAGATCAAGATAACCTTAACCGACACTTTAGGCAGTGGTGCAAAGGTGATTGAAATGGAAGGTATAGAGTCTGAGAGAAGAAAACATTATTTTTTTCTGAATCCCTATGAAGATGCCGCTTTCACCAGGTGCCCGAAATGCAATGACAATACAAAAATACGCAAATTTCCACTGGTTATTCATATCGACCCTCAGCAGCTTCTGCTCTTGAATAAGAAATGCCGCTACTGTGTCAAATGCGATTTGATAATAGCCAGGAAGTCCGAAGTGGAATCTTTTATGGTAGCCTGTTTTGAACAACCTATGCCGGAAATAATAGGGAACAATTATCTTGTGATGGGTGTTGCGGAAAGAAGGGATTGGCTGGATAGCAGGAAAGGCAAAATTCCGCTAAGTGAAACAATAGAACGCATGTTGGTGTTCAAAGACGTTCTAAATTTTGAACCTGTAAGCGCTGGATGGTATCGCGAAGATGAAAATGAAGGTTCCAGGTGTCGACAAAAGCGATAGTCCTGCATAGTTCACTTCTTCTTTTTCTTTCGTGCCACGGCCAGGGCGTGTTCGGCCCATTTGCCTAAAAGTTCCCGGTCTTCCAAAACATCGGCGGGGATTTCATAATACGACATAACCACTGATTTATCCTTCTCGGGATACGGATTGAATGCCGACGACCCGGCCTTGACGAAATCATCCCGATTCGAGTCATCGACCTTCAGATAAGCGACGTCTTCGGCGATAAGTCCAAACATTACTCCATCGCAATAAAGCCCGGCCCCGCCGAACATCTTGCGAGCCGAAACCTCGCCCCAGCCCGCGAGCTGGTCGATAACATAATCCACAAATTCATCCGATACGGCCATCAGTTCATCTTCTTGATGCAATATAAGTTTTCATCGCTGCGCAAAATCAATGTACCATTGTATGCGATTGCACTGGCATTAAACGTGCTTCGATCCTCAAGTTTATTTAAAGCTAATTGTTCGAATTGCGGCTTCGCAGCCAAAACCATAGTACCGCCGTTACGTGTCACGATGTAAAGTCTGCCATCCGCCAACAGGGTTGATGCGTAGGGCTGTTGTCCTATCCGTTCAGAATATTTGACCGATCCGTCAGCCAGACTCAGGCAATAAGCATTTCGATTGCGATCACTGACCCAGTACAGGTGGCCTTCATGCACTACCGGGGAACAAACATTCGCTCCGGCATTGGTCTGCCAGAGCTTGTGTGTGTCCGTTACATTCCCCCTGCCGCCGCTTCGCACGGCAACAGCCTTCGAAGAACGGCCGCCAAGGGCATACAAAACACCTTTATGGGATACGATGCTCGGACAGATATAGTCGTCGATAGCTGCACAGCGCCAGAGTTCGTTACCAGTTGTAGGATCGAATCCCAGTATCCACTCTTTTACAGTTACAGCTAATTCATACTTACCATCTGCGGTCTTGACCAAATGAGGTGTATTCCAGGAACGAATCATACCACCAGCACGCCATACTTCTTTGCCCGTGGCCTTATTGATGGCCACAAGCGAGCCGCTCTCGACACTTGCATTGACGATTACCAGGTTCTCGTACAACACAGGTGAAGTGCCGCTGCCCCAGCCATGCGTTTGAGTTCCGACGCTGGTTCGCCAGATCTGATTGCCTTGAAGGTCGAATTTGAAGACGCCGCTCTTTCCGAAAAAGACATAAAGATGCTCACCATCAGTCGCCGGCGTCTGAGCGGCGTAACCATGATCGCGTACTCTTTTCGACTCGGGAAGGGTCGGTTTGATTTGCTTGTCCCAGGTAATCTTTCCGGTTTTACTATCCACACAAACCAGATGAAGTGTCAAGTCTTCCATGCGGCCTGATGTATTTGCCATGCCATATCCGCTGTAGCAGGTAACATACAACTTGCCGTCTAATACAATCGGGCTGGACGAACCATAGCCGGGCATCGCTGTCTTCCATGCGACATTTTCCGTCTCGCTCCAGGTAACAGGCAAATCTTGTTCCTGCGAAATGCCCAATCCGCCCGGGCCTCGAAACTGAGGCCAATTTTCCGCAAACGCAGTCTGGGCCAAAAAGATAACAATACTCAACGAGACAACATGACTGAGACGACATTGAAACATAGCTGTACCTTTCACTTTAATGGGAAATCACTGATACGGTTTTCTTGACATACAACATGATACAATTTAATCCCACGGCAAGCAAGGTTTAATTCCTCCGCAGGCACTCGGCATGTTAATGTGCCC
>CAZTDF010000215.1:0-7483 GCA_964612465.1 uncultured Pirellulales bacterium | reverse complement strand
CCGAGCAGCATACTGCCGGCGTCACCCATGAATATCTTTGCAGGATGACGATTGAAAGGCAGAAAGCCGCAGACCGCACCGAGAAGTCCCAAACACAAAATGACACGCACTGAGTCACCGCCAACCTTGCTTGAGCCCCAGGTCCCCAGGTGAACGGCCAGAATTAAAAGAGCAGCGGCGATAATTACAGTTACTCCGGCACAAAGTCCATCCAGGCCGTCGAGAAGGTTCAATGAATTCGTTGCTCCGAGGACAAATATAATAACGATGGGGATTCCTAAAATGACCTCAAGGTTCTCCGGAATATTTAATCCGAGGTAGATAGTTAAAAAACTCAGGCTGGGTCTGATTCCCACGGCCACGAGAATTACCGCGGCAACGATTTGTCCTAATATCTTCTGATAAGGTTTTATATCGAATATGTCATCGACCAGACCTATGAAGCACGCAATCGCACCGCCTGCAAGAACACCGAAAAGCCAGGTGATAGTTGAAGGCAGATGCTGCCGGCCGTGGAGATAATAAATACCCACAAGAACACCGGCGGTTAATCCGACGAGCATGCCTACACCGCCGAGATAGGCGACAGACGCTTTGTGAGTTTTTACGAGACGATCAGGCTTATCGACAATGCCGAATTTTATTGCAATGTTCTTGCACAGCCACGTAGCAACGAATGCCGAGACAAATGAAAATACGAGCACAGGCCAGAACTGCAGGACCCAGCTTATGGGCCTTTCGGGACCTATGAGATTATCCAGCATATCCTTGTCCTTTAACTGAAGAATTCCCGAGCACGGAAGCACAAATAGATTTTCTTTAGTCTATAGGATGTCCTTGAACCTGTCCAGACCAATCACCGCAGCATTGACGTTAAGGTCGTATCCGAGTAAACTATTTGTATGAGTTTTTTCAAGATTCTAAAACGTGGACTTGATATTATCATATCGCTATCGGCATTGATTATTCTCTGGCCGGTTTTGTTGTTAATCGTCATAGCGATAAAGGTCAGCAGCAAAGGGCCTGCCGTTTTCAAACAACAAAGGGCAGGCAAAAACGGCAAACCCTTCGTGTTTTACAAGTTTCGCACGATGACAATCGACGCCGATCCCTTTGGACCCAGCCCGAAATCCGGCCGGGATCCCAGGCTCACAAAAATCGGAAGAATTTTACGCGAATATTCCCTTGATGAACTGCCACAGTTTTTCAACATATTAAAAGGAGATATGAGTGTTGTTGGGCCCCGACCGTTATATCTTTCCCAGATGCCTGAGTGGAGCGAGAGGCAGAAAAAACGGCTGCTTGTAAAGCCCGGATTGACTGGTCTGGCACAAATATCCGGACGGGGAGAAATAACGCGTGAAGAAAAACTTGAACTCGACGTTAAATACGTGGAAATAGCAACCTTTTTAGCCGATATAAGGATAATATTGGCGACCATTGCCCACGTTTTAAGCCGAAAGGGCATCTATGAGAAAAGATACTCGCAAGCTGAATCCACACGAGGTACGAAACCTTGAATACTCGATATCTGTCGAGGATCAAGGATGAGAATAATATGAAATATCTGACAAAAATAGAACAGTTGGAGCACTTAAGCCCTGCCGAAAAAGCCGAACTCAAGCAAGTAACCGACGAGTTTGCCTTTCGCAGCAACGACTATTATTTGTCGCTTATCGATTGGAACGACCCTGACGATCCGATCCGAAAGCTGATCATCCCCAACCTGCAGGAGCTTGACGAATGGGGCCGGCTTGATCCGTCGGATGAGAAAACCTATTCCGAGATGCCCGGGCTCGAGCATAAAAATCCTACTACGGCGCTACTGCTGGTAAGTAATGTGTGCGACGGGATCTGCCGGTACTGTTTCCGTAAGCGCGTCTTCATCAACCCGCAGAACGAATACCTGCGAGACCTTCCCGCGGCGATACAGTACATAAAGGAGCATGACGAGATTACCAATGTGCTTCTGACAGGAGGGGACCCATTCGTACTTAAACCATCTAAGCTTGGGAATATTATCCGGGAACTGAGGGACATTGAACATGTCAGCATCATTCGTATCGGGACAAAGATACCGGCGTTCAATCCCTCTCGGATTATCGAAGATCCCGCTCTGCACGAGATAATAAAAAAGTACAGCACCGAGCAAAAAAGAATATATATCATGACCCACTTCATCCACCCGCGGGAACTGACAGATCTGGCGGCCAAGGCGGTCGGCCTGCTTCAGAAAGCCGGCGCGCTGATCGCCAACCAGATGCCGCTCATAAGGGGCGTCAATGATAAACCCGAGGTCATGGCGGAGCTGCTGGCCAAACTATCCTTTATCGGTGCAGTTCCCTACTATATTTTCCAGTGTCGCCCTGCACTGGGCAATAAAGCCTATACGGTCCCTATCGAGGAGGGATATGAAATTGTCGAGCAGGCAAAGGCCCTTGTCTCCGGACTGGCAAAACGTGTCCGGTTTGTCATGTCACATTCTACCGGCAAGATCGAAATCATCGGCAGGACGGAAGAATACGTCTATTTCAAATATCACAGGGCCGCCGAAGATGCCGACAGCGGGCGATTCCTGGCACTTGTGAGTAATCCGGACGCCTATTGGTTTGACGATTATACTGAAGTGATCAGGGATTACCCTATCGATTTACCCTACAGATCCTACGGGCCGGAATAAAACCGTGCTGTGTGTTGCGTACTGCGTTCTGTGTTATAATTATTTGTCATCCATCATGCAGCACTCATTACGCCGAACGTAAAATCCTATAACGACTGCCGCTATTGCTCCGAAGGAGATGATAATTTCCGAAAGTGCGAAATCTTTGCCAGCGATAGCTGAAAATAATTTGACGATTATTAGAAAACCAGTCGGCCCCGCTATCGCTAACATGAACCATTTGGCTTTAGGGGCTTTTGCAGCAAGAAAAAGATGCATACATTGAATCCATAGAACAGTCAAAACCGCATAGGCAATCAGATGAAACACAGCATTTGTAACAGGCAGCAGGTCGGCTAAATTCGCTCGCGTGACATTGGTTATGCCAAAAATGAAAGTGGCCGCCACTAAAAGACCCGCAGGCCAAAACGTAAGAAATGAGGAAAGAATTAAGCCTGCAAGTGCACCTGCCAGGTCCATGAAAAAATCCCGAATATCACAGCTACGTCCCGCCACATAGGTCTGAAGCAACTCGTCAAGAATCCCATAGACAACTATCACAAATAACACCAACCAGGGCGCAGCTCGGCGCCATTTAACTTTTCGATTGCCACCGACTGTGGACCAGATTAAAAAAGTCAAAATCAAATACGCCAAAAAATGAAGGCTCTTATCTGAAACATCAGCCTCTTGAACGACATGTGGGATTGGGATATGTGCCAGTACAAACAGCGCCGGCCAGTAAAGGACCAATATGTACGCCGTTATCTTCTGTTGGTGCGATAAAGTCATTGAAACCACCTATAAGAGTCCCTGCCCGGTAATACTGTGTCACTGAGGATTCATCGAGCCGGCAATAATTTTTCTCTACAAAAACGGATAATCTCACGAAAATCCACATCTCCCGCCCTTTTGCCTCATAAAAGTGAAGCAGCGGGAAATTGCTTCACTCTTCGCAGCACCCAAGCCAAAAACGCCCGGAACAGCAACTAATGCGCAAAAAAATATACGAAGTTATGCCCCAAATATAAAGTTTAATATGGGAAATCCGGAATTGAGTGTATAATATAAGTATACCGATTGTAGACTACCGCTTGAAAAAACTTATTTTGGAGGATTAAGAAAATGAAACGCTTAACAATTCTCGCAATAGTTTTAGCTTGTTTCGCAACGCTTTGTCTCGGACGCAGCAGATCACGTGCACCACAGATGATAATCCAGCTAACGGATCCTAATCTTAAAGGGACTGTCAGCCTCGAGGAGGCATTAGCCAAGCGGCGAAGTGTACGACAGTTCAGCTCAGAACCGGTCAAGCGCTCGCAAATCAGCCAATTAGCCTGGGCCGGTCAAGGCATAACAGAACCACAAAGAGGCTTGCGAACGGCTCCTTCGGCAGGGGCGATTTATCCCATAGAGTTGCTTTTTGCAACGCAAGAGGGTCTGTTTGTTTATCGCCCGGCCGATCACAGCCTGCTGCAAACCGGGAATCAGGATATCCGCAACATGCTGGCGGCAGCCGCTTCCATGGCCGAGTCGGTCGCTGGAGCCGGATGTGATATTATCGTTGCCGGCGCCGTGAGAAAACTGACCAGCCAATACAAGGACAAGGCCCGAAGATACATGCACATGGAAGCTGGACATATCGCCCAGAATATCCAGTTGCAGGCTGTCTGTTTAGGCCTGGGTTCCGTAACGGTCGGTGGTTTTGACTCAAAGGAGGTCCGCAAAGTCTGCAGACTTCGAAGAGACCTGGAGCCGCTTTATATAATTTGCGTCGGCTACCCCGCAGAAAATGGAACAGCGGAAACCGCCGATGGACAAGCCGGCGCAGCAGGAAAAAAAGCGGCATTAATCATCGGCAGTCAGAATTTCCGAGATGAGGAACTCTTCGAAACAAAGCGTGTACTCGACGCCGCGCTGGTGCAAACAGTCATCGCAAGCACGAGAACCGGCATGATACAGGGTGTGCTCGGTAACGTAGCCGAGGCAACTATTCCCGTGAACCGATTGAAAGTCGACGACTACGATGCGATAATCTTTATAGGCGGCCCGGGAGCAGCCGATTATGCCGCCAATCCAACTGTAATGAACATGGTGCGTGAGACGGTCCGCAAGGGAAAGGTCCTTGGGGCGATTGGCGTGGCACCCACGATTTTGGCCAATGCGAACGTGCTCGCCGGTATCCGGGCAACCAGCTTCTTGTCCGAACGAGACAGACTTATTCAGGCCGGCGCCATATATACTGTTTTCCCTGTTGAGCGGGAAAGACTAATCATAACCGCCACCGGACCGGATGCCGCCGTTCAATTCGGCAGAGCCATCACGGAAGCACTCGGCGGAAGATAATATTTATAAAACGTACTCTCGGAAAGGGTACTTGGATTAATCATTACCAATAAACAGCCGAACGAGGCGAACCTGCAGATCTAAAGCGTATCCTTAGAATCGCTGTAACGATTCGTTATCGGTAATCGCCGGTCCTTACCGAATGCCTTCGGCGTGATTTTTATTCCCGGCGGCGATAGCCTTCTTTTGTACTCGTTTCGGTCGACCATACGAATAACCTTGCTGACCACATCCTCCGGCAGGCCTTGCTCTACAAGTTCTGTTATGGACTTATCCTCTTCGACATAACCTTTGAGGATTTTATCGAGCAGATCGTAATCGGGAAGCGAGTCACTGTCTTTCTGGTCAGGTCTGAGCTCGGCACTTGGCGGCCTGGTTATCACATCTACCGGTATGATTTGGCGCCCGCCTATCCTGTTGATATGCTCGGCCAGTTCATAAACGGTGGTCTTCGGCACGTCCTTTATTATTCCGAAGCCGCCGGCGGTGTCACCGTAGAGAGTCGAGTACCCGACCGCCGTCTCGCTCTTGTTGCCGGTCGTCAGCACGAGCGATCCGAAACGGTTACTCAGTGACATCAGGATACAGCCGCGAATCCTCGCCTGCAGATTCTCGTACGCAATCCCTTCGTCGTTCCAGCCCTCGACGGTTTGAAGCGACTGATGGAACTGATCAAGGACCGGCTCTATCGGGATAGTATGAAACTCGATACCCATGTTCTTCGCCAGCTTCTCGGCGTCGCTTATCGTTTCGGGGCTGTTGAATTCTGACGGCATGCTGATGCCGATAACATTTTCAGCACCCAATGCCGCTACGGCAATCGCAGCGGTAACCGAAGAATCGATGCCGCCGCTCAGGCCGAGCAAGACCTTCTGAAAACCATTTTTGCATGTGTAGTCCCTCGTGCCAAGCACGAGCGCCTGATAAATTTCGTCGAGAGGGCTACTCGGCTGCCGAGCCGCAGGATGCACCGGCTTGATTTGCACAGTGCCGTCGGCAGCAACGCTCACATCAGCAATGATCAAATCCTCGTCGAACGCCTTTGCTTTGGCAACAATCCTGCCGGTCGAATCAGCAAATATGCTCCGGCCATCAAAAATCAATTCATCCTGACCGCCCACAAGATTGCAGTACGCAACGGCACAATTCAATTTTTTCGCACACGCGTTGACCACTTGTTCTCTTGTTTTAATCTTGCCCGTATGAAACGGCGACGCCGAGATATTGACAATCATCTGGATTTGACCGGCATCCTTGAGGAAATTAGCCAGCCATTTGTCCTCCCATATATCGGCGCAGATCGTAATAGCAACATTCAGGCCGCCCGCATTGATGACGAGCGGTTCGGAGCCGGGCTGGAAATATCTCCGCTCATCGAACACACCATAGTTCGGCAGTAAGCCTTTTCGATAGATTTTACTTATTCCGCCGCCCTGCAGTACGGCAGCAGAATTGTAGCTGTTAGTCTTATCGCTTTCGACAAAGCCCGTCACAATGGTTATCTCCGGGCAATCGGCAGCGAGTTTATCAAGGGTAAATGAGCAGTCCCTTAAAAAATGTCGCTTGTAAAGTAAATCTTCCGGTGGATAACCGCAAATGGCCAATTCCGGAAAGACCAGCAAATCCACATCCGCCTTAACGGCCCGGGCATAGATTTGCCGCATCCTCTCGGCATTGCCGGCCAAATCACCAACAACAGCATTAAATTGCCCCAACGCTACTCGCACCAAACGTGCCTCCAATCTACAAATAGTAGGGTGGGCTTTAGCCCACCGATCAAGGCTTGCGACATTGCTAAAGGTGGGGCGAGCCCCACCCTACTAAAAAAGAAACGGAGAGGGCGGGATTCGAACCCGCGGTACCCGCAAAGGGCACACCGGTTTTCGAAACCGGCTCGATCAGCCACTCCGACACCTCTCCAGGGCTTCATCTGACAACGTCTCATTAAGTCCATAGACAAAATTTCAGACAAATTCAGCGATACCTTACCCCCCAAATTCGAAATTGTCAACGGCCTGATTCTCCATTTCACGCATAATCCTCCCGCATTGTTATTCCCGCCCCGCATCGTGCGCGGGATAAACTCCGGCAGCCTCCATAAAACCTGTCCGGCAATTCCTTCCTGACGGATTGGCTTTGTTTGGCTTTGAAATGGCTTTGTTTTTTCGCCGCCCCGGCCCATCAAATTCTCCATAAACCATTGTATATATTGACTTAACGTCATTTTGTCCATTTCAAAATTGGGTTTGTTTTTTCAAATAGCATCCATTCAACTCGTTTAGGATTTCCGGCCGACGGCCTGTTTTGGTTTTGTTTTTTCAACCCAGTCTTCAACCCCCAGCAGTGCTGGGGGCTAACATAAATTGGGTTTGTTTGGCTTTGAATTGGCTTTGTTTTTTCGCCGCCTCAAAGCGTGAAATTCTTCATAATCACCTTTCAAATAAGAGCTTACGCCAATTTAGCTCAATCGCAAATTGG
>CAZTDF010000214.1:0-7483 GCA_964612465.1 uncultured Pirellulales bacterium | reverse complement strand
GCCGCCAATATACTTATCGCCGCTGGGCATATCCTGCCAGACCATCAGCCCCAATTTATCGCACCAGTAGTACAGCCGGTCGGGCTCGATTTTGACGTGCTTGCGGAGCATATTGCAGCCCAGCTTTTTCAGGACCTCTATATCGTAGCGAAGGGCGGCATCCGACGGGGCGGCGTAAAGCCCATCGGGCCACCAGCCCTGATCAAGCGGGCCGAACTGGAACAGCGACTCATTGTTGAGCAGCAGGCGATTGATGCCTTTTTCGTCCTTTCTGACTTCGATCTTCCTCATGCCGAAGTAGCTGCTCACCGCATCGACCTTTTTCCCTTTGCTGTTCTTGAGTGTCACCTTAAGGTCGTACAGAAACGGCGAATCAGGCGACCAGAGCTTTGGCTTTTTGAAGGTTAAGATAATTTCTTCGCCGGCGTTGCCTTTGTTTTTGGCTTTCGTGAACCACCCATCCTTGGCCTCGACTACCACGCTGTAACCGGCTGGAACGGGACATGCGGCAGTGACGCGCACCGACTTGCTGTCGATATCGGGAACTATCTTGATAGACTTGATGTATGCCTCGGGTACCGGTTCGGCCCAGACGGTCTGCCAGATTCCCGTCACCGCGGTGTACCAGATTCCTCCTGGTTTGCTGACCTGCTTGCCCCGCGGCTGGGTGCCGGCGTTTGTCGGGTCCCATACGCTTACGACAATCTCCTGCTCTGAGGTTTTCTTCAGCGCATTGGTGATATCGAAGGAGAAGGGGTCGTAGCCGCCTTGGTGAGTTCCGACCTGCGTGCCGTTGACCCACACTGTTGTATCGAAGTCCACCGCTCCGAAGTGCAGCAGCACGCATCGACCCTTCCATGTCCGTGGGATGCGAAATTTCCGCCGATACCACAGACGATTATCCTCGCCGACCGGTTTCATCACGCCCGACAAAGCCGACTCGATCGGAAACGGCACGAGAATCTGTCCATCGAACGCATCCGGCTGCTGCTGGGTCCTGTGTACTATGGCGTAATCCCACAACCCATTGAGGTTTTGCCAGCTCTTGCGAACCATCTGGGGTCGCGGATATTCACGGTGGGCGTTTTTCGGTGAGACCCGATTGGCCCATCGTGTCATCAGCGGGCCCTTGGCCGGCTGCCATTTTGCGTGTATGGATGAGCAGAGCAATAAAACCGTGCACAACGAAAGTGAAAACCGCTTAATGTTTTGAAAAGACTTCTTTTCGGCGTGTTTTGAATCCATTTCTTACATTTCCTTTCGAATAGCTGAAATTCGGCAAACATTTGGCTCACTACAGCCTGACTACGCTTGAAAATCTGTACGTAGTTTATCTGCGCTTGGTCGATTTTGCAATAAAATTTGGCTGGACGCTCAGCGATTTCCTGCAGTGCCGGGGGATTTACGGTCTTGATCCGATGACCAGGTTCAGATACACGCTCTATCGGAAAAGTGGACGAAATACAGAATCTCAGTCAACGACTTCCACCTGCGAGAGGCCCGGGAACATCATATTATAAACAAGTATTGCGTCACCGTTGTGCATGCGGATGCACCCTTTAGAGCCAGCAGAGCCGATTTGTTCCGGTTCCTTTGTACCGTGGATGGCGAAGCCCGTCCTGTTTTTGGCCTCTCCGGAGAGACCCTCCAGCGCGATCCATCTCGAACCTAAAGGATAATCCGGGTCTTCGGGATGATATGTTTTGCCGTCTGCGGGATCAGTCCATATCGGTTTTTCCAGCTTGCCGTCGGATTTAACGCGCCAGAGCCCGGTTGGTGTTTCCATGTCGGGCTTGCCCAGACCAACTTTGAAACTTCGAACGAAAGTATTTTGAAGATAAACGTCCATCGTAAAGTCTGAACGATATACCTTAGCGTGGAATGGGCCTTTAACGATTTTTATTGGCAGTCCCGCCTGTAATGATTCCGGGCGATTAATTCGGTTAATCGTCATAAGAATCTCATACGGCACCTTGTATTTATCGCCGATGGTTGTAAGCAGGTCGCCAGACTTGACCTGATAACTCTCACAAAGCGGATCGTCAGGCAAGACGGTTCTACTAAGCAGCCATTGATCGGACAGCTTGGAAAGACGGTCTTTGACGGATGAACGTTGCTGGGGGCTCATCGGCATTCTAAGTGCCTGGTTCAACTTCTCGCGTGCTTCTACAATTTTGCTGGGATTCTCGCTGAGCAGTCCCACAGCATCTGCGATTAGCGTTGTGGCTTCCGGATTGGATTCTACGGTTGGTCCGGGCGTCGGTTCCGGTGCAATTTTCGGCGATTCCGGCTGCTTCTCCACTTCCACGGGCGGTACAAATGCAATTGTTTCATTCACTTCGGGTTCTTCGATAACCTTAGGTTCTGTTGTAAAAACGGGCTCTTTGGCAATCTCGGGTTCATAAGAGGTCTCGGGTTCATCTGCCGCAGTTGTATCGATATTTGTATCGCCTTGTGGGGTTGGATCAATAGTGTCGGCCTCATTTTTGCCGAAAGGGCCGTAATAAAAAGCAATTGCCACACAAATAACGAGCACGGCCAGAAGAATAGTATAAGTCCGGTTTCGGGTTTTTCGCCCAGCTCGCGGGCCAAAAGGATGACGGGCCATCTTAAGCTCCTTTCTGGTTATTGAAATACATTATTTCTTCGTCGGTTACTAATATTTCCACCGGCTCATCATGCTCTGTAACCGGTATTGAGTCGAGAAGCTGTTCTGCGAAAGCAAAACCGCATCTGTCAGCTTTCAGTTCGGCGTTAGCGAAAAACCTGTCGTAGTAGGAACCGCCCCGGCCGAGCCGGTTGCCCTTTTTATCGAATCCTAAAGCCGGCGTAACAACCAGATCAATATCTCCGAACGGGACCGGCAAACCCGATATCGGATTCCGCAGACCGGAAGCGCCGGTCGAAAAACCTGTTTCCAGCGAGTTTATAAGGACCGGTATCATATGTCTTTGCTGCCAGGAAATCTTCGGCACCGCAACAGCCTTGCCAAGCTGCCAGGCGTGAAGTATAGCATCGGAAGTGTCCACTTCGTGCGGAAGGGACAGGAACATCATTATCGTTGATGCACCTTGGAATTCTGCTGTCGAGACCAAATTCCGACATGCTTTTCGGCTTCTATCATTCCTCTGCTTCGAGGGTATAGCGAGCAGGCAATCCATTAACTTGCGGCGCAACTCAGCCTTATCCATATCACCTATCCTTATCTACTTCCCTGTTTTCGACAGGTTTGCTATTTTGTACCAAGGTTTGCAGCTTTTGTAAATAATGCTTCATATTTTTTTCGTATCCACGCTCGGTCGGCGTGTAATATTCCTTCTTCATTGCCGCCGGTAGATATTCCTGCGGCACGAAGCCATCCTTAAAATTATGTGGATATTTGTAATCAACTCCAAAACCGGCTTTTTTCGCAGCCGAATAATGACTGTCTTTCAAATGTACCGGCACGCGTTCGGTCGGCTGCTCTTTCACATCGGCTATCGCTTGCCAAATAGCAGTAGCCACAGCATTTGACTTTGGCGCACAGGAGATATATATCGCTGCCTGCGCCAGCGCCAATTGGGCTTCCGGCAGACCCACAAACTCAGATATCTGGACGGCAGCGGCAGCCAGAACTGTCGCCATCGGATCGGCGTTTCCCACGTCTTCAGCGGCACAAACCGCTATCCTGCGGGCAATAAAGCGTGTATCCTCGCCGCCCGCTATCATCCGGGCGAGCCAATAAACGGTGGCATCGGGATCGGAACCACGCATGCTCTTCTGCAGGGCACTCGCCAAATCATAGTGCGTATCGCCAGTGCCGTCATAATCCATCGTTTTCTGTTGTATCGACTCGGTCGCGACGTTGAGATTAAATTTTATTTTTGTCTTGGTCTTAACATGTCCTTCATCGCGTGTTATCGGGCCCCCGTGCCTTCGGGCGGCCTGTGATAAGACGCCCACCTCAAGAGCGGTCAGTGCCTTTCTGGCATCGCCGTCGCAGATTCCTGCAAGAAATTTCAATGCCTTATCTTCCGCCTCGATATCGAATTTACCGAGCCCCCGTTCAGTGTCATCAATCGCTGTTTTGAGTAATTGTAAAACATCCTCCTGGCCGAGCGGCTCAAAACGAAAGACCGTGCTGCGGGAGATTAAAGGCGAATTGACCGAAAAAAACGGATTTTCAGTAGTGGCACCTATGAGAATCAGAACGCCTGCTTCTACATCATCCAGCAGAACATCCTGCTGAGCACGATTGAAGCGATGTATCTCGTCAATGAAAAGCACGGTCCTCGCTCCGCCGGCCGCAAGCCTGTCACGGGCCAGCCTGATTATCTGGCGGATATCTTTGACGCTGGCCGCCGGGGCGCTAAGATAGTAGAATTTGGCTTTCGTGTAATTTGCAATAACTGCCGCCAGCGATGTCTTGCCGACACCGGGCGGGCCGTAAAATATCAGGCTGCTGAGCCGGTCGGCTTCGAGTATCCTTGTCAGCAATTTATCGGGCCCGAGAAAATGTTTTTGTCCGATAAATTCGCCGAGCTTTCTCGGTCGCATCCGGACCGCGAGCGGCGCCGCCGAAGCTATATTGGCCTGTTCCGGCCCGCTAAAAAGAGTATTATTGGCACTACCTTGATCCATCCGGGATATTATATGCCGAATATACAGAACTGTCGAAGGTTAATTTGCTCGGGATCGATTCCGACTGTATAGGCCGTTTTTGCCGCTTATCAATACTGATAACGCAAAAAAAAATAAAAAAAAACTCATTTTTTTCGTTTGATTTGTACGAAAGGTATATATATACTCCAATCTTCAGGGATTAAAGAAGACAGTAAATGGGGTTAATATATACGTTGTGAAGTGGCCATAATAATGTTTGGCGTGTTTTGTAAAGTAAGGTTCATCCGGTTTATGTAGAGATGGATCGAATAGAACAGGGCCTTAGAATTTTTTGTCGAGGGCAATTATCAAATTGGTTGAAAGGAGATAAAAGATGTACAAAATGACTATGTTGTTGGGATTGCTTGTTGCAATCATGAGTGTCAGCGCTTCTGGGGTAGGTTTTGTTGGTACACCAACAGCGGGGTTGGAAAAGGGCCAATGGAATGTAGGAGTTAACTACACCTATATGAGCATGGATTTGTCAAAAACGAAGTTTGCTGGTGTAACGGACGGTGCCGCAGAATCAACAAAGTTGTCAATAAATGACAACAAAATCCAGCGTTATTATGCTGGCGTTGGTTATGGTTTGACAGATGCATGGGAAGCGTATGTCCAACTCGGTATTGCTGATGTTAAAGCTAAGGTGAAAGGCGGTGAACCTGGTGATACTTGGCAAGGGCTCAACTTTGACAACAATTTTGCCTGGGGTTGGGGAACAAGGTATACATTCCATGAACAAGACAACCTCCGCTGGGGTGCTTCACTGCAGATGAACTGGCTGAATACAAGCTGGGATGATAAAAGCGTCTCCGTAGATGGGACAGATACAACTAAACAAACCTTTGACTACTCAGACTACGATCTTCTGATTGCCGTCGGACCTACGGTTGATATGGGTGGCTGGAACCTTTATGGCGGACCGTTTTATTACATGGTCTCAGGAGATATAGACTACAAATCTACGACAAGTGGAGCAACAACGAGTGTCACGAAATCAAGCGGCGATCTTGAAGCGGACAGTAACATCGGTGGCTTTGTCGGCGCACAATGCACCGTGATGGAAAAGTACGATATAACGACCGAGCTTTCTTTCACAGGCGATGGCTGGGCGATTGGTGCAGGGATTGCTATGCCATTTTAAGCTTACCTGATACTCTGAGAGTTTCCTTCTCTGTGTGTTGAGTATCAGTTAAAGGCGATGCTGATGTGCTTAGTGTGAGCATCGTCTACAGATTTAACCATAAGTTTGATCTGAACCGTTTGTTTTTTGTTTGACAAAAATAAGTGAAACAGGTATAAAAGGCTGTAAGCTACAGGTGTGCAGCCTTTTTTTGTACATAAAAATGTGCATTTGTCCCGCTTTTCAGGCTTAACTGTGCGAAAAAAGGCGATAAATGGGTTTATATACGTTATGAAGTAGCCATATAGTGTTTGACGCAATGCGCCAAGTTGAAATTGTGATGGTGACAATAGAAAACAATATTTATCGGAAGGGAAGGATTATGGAAAGGAAAATGTTGTGGTTAGGTCTAATGCTTATCGTGGTTGGCTTGTGCAGTTCAGGTGCTCTCGCTACGACGATGGGCCCCCCGGCAGCCAGTCTGGAAACAGGCAAGTATGGTGTCGGTCTCGAGTACTCTAATTCCGAAATAGGTATCGATGTAGATAGCGAACGGACATCTCTAACTCTTCAGGCGGTTTATCTTAACGATGTTAGACAACCTGGTTTGGACAAGGAATTCCAGGTAGATCCTGAAAAGCTCAAATTTAAGGAGAAGTTCGAAAGCAATATGATTTTCGCCAATTTAGGCTACGGTGTCTCCGACAAATTGGAGGTTTTCCTGCGTTTGGGCATGGCTGACTTCGACGCGAATGACATGGATGGCAACGGCGAATTTGCCTATGGTTTGGGTGCCAGAGCGACCTTTTACGAAGAGGGGAACCTTAAGTTAGGTGCACTGCTCCAGATGACCTGGACAAAAGCTAACGGTGACTTTAACGAGCAAAAGCGTATCGTGGTAAAGGATGCCTTTGGTAATGATGAAATTAATGAGACCATAGGTACTACCAGCACCTGGGAGATTGACTATTATCAATTGAAATTTGCCGTAGGCCCGACTTACAAGCTGACGGAGGATTTTTCGATTTATGGAGGTCCGTTCTACCACTTAGTGAGTGGAGATTATGATATGGAACGTACTGGTGAAAAAATAGAGGTTGTACCGTTGACGCTACCAGATACTCAGATTACGGTCACAGACTATTCTGAAGAACGTTCGGGAGATATTGAGGAACAATCAAATTTTGGCGCCTACATTGGCGCTCAGGTTGATCTCGCCAGGGACCTTCCTCTCTGCATTGAGTATCAGTTTACCGGCGATGCTGATGTGCTTGGAGCGAACCTCGTCTACAGGTATTAATTATATGTGCGATTTGTTACGTTTGTTATTTGTTTGACAAAAGGTAAGCGAAACATGCATAAAAGGCTGTGAGCTATAGGTTTGCAGCCTTTTTTACACACATGGTTACGCTTTTGTCCCGCTTTTACGGCTCAGCTTGTGCGAAAAAAAAATATAAAGAAACTTTTTTTCTATTGTTTTATAGTGTTATAACGATAATATTTATAGGAGGCAGATGGGTGGTGTGATCATAATTAGCGTTGATAATGGGATTTTTTCAGAAGGCAACAAAAAGTTCAAGAAAAGATTTTATAAGGAGATGAGTATGAAGAAGCAAGGAGTTTTATTAGCAGCCGTAGTTTTGTTTTGTGTAGTGGGTTTCGCTCAAGCCCAGAACTCGGAACTGCACGGGTCGGTCGACCTGACCTATCAGAGTAAAT
>CAZTDF010000213.1:4878-7539 GCA_964612465.1 uncultured Pirellulales bacterium | reverse complement strand
GCCCACCCGGCAACAAATGAGCGAATAAAATAACGATGATAACCTGCATTGAAAATTTCATTTTCATAGCCTTTCCTCGAAGAAAGATTCAATCGACGAACACCTGATTATAACCCGAAGCCGGCACGAAATTCTTGCCTTTTCGAGATTCGCCAGTATAATGCGATATTATTAATCAGTCCAGTCAAGTTTTGTCTGCAATGTGTGATCGCAGCTAATGGAGGCTATTATGGAAAAACATGTCCTTACCATTGTGTCGTTTGTTTTAATGTTTCATTATCAGGCTTTTGCACAGGTAAAAGATGCTGGGACGAAAGCTCATGAGGCACTTAGGGCCCGGCCTTTGGATTTGAGCAGCGTGCGGCTGCTTGGTGGGCCTCTAAAACAAGCGCAGGACCTCGATGCGAAGTATCTGCTTGAGCTTGAGCCCGATCGGATGCTGTCATACTACCGTCAGCGTGCCGACTTAGAGCCGAAGGGCAAACCATACGGCGGCTGGGACGGCGGCGGAAGAAATCTCACCGGTCACATCGCCGGACATTACCTCTCGGCAGTGAGCCTGATGTGGGCCGCCACGTCAGATGCGCGTTTCAAAGAGCGAGCGGACTATATCGTAAAGGAACTCAAGGAAGTCCAGGACAAGCACGGCGACGGCTACCTCAGTGCATTGGAGGGGGGCCGGGAATGCTGGGAAGCTGTGGCTAAGGGAAACATCCGCTCGGGCGGCTTCGACCTCAACGGGCTTTGGGCACCGTGGTATGTCCTGCATAAAACATTTGCCGGTCTGCGCGACGCCTATCGCTATACGGGCAACCTTACCGCTCTCGAAATCGAGATAAAGTTCGCCAAATGGGCCCAGGGGATTCTTGCCGGGCTCACCGAAGCCCAGAATCAGCAAATGCTGAACACCGAGTTCGGCGGCATGAATGAAGTGCTGGCCGACCTCTACGCCGATACGGGCGACAAACGCTGGCTGGACCTTTCCTACCGTTTCGAACATCGCTCCTTCATCGAGCCGCTCAAACGTCACCAGGATATCCTCGCAGGCAAGCACGCCAACACGCAGGTGCCCAAGCTCATCGGCTCGGTGGACCGCTATGTTTATGCGGGCGAACCGGGTGATATCATCGCCGCTGGCTTTTTCTGGGACACGGTCGTTCAGCACCACAGCTTCGCCACCGGCGGCCACGGCAAAGACGAATACTTCGGCAAGCCCGACATGCTGAGCGACCGCATCGACGGGCGCACCGCCGAGACGTGCAACGTTTATAACATGCTCAAGCTGACCCGCCGGCTGTTCTCGCTGAGGCCCGATGCCCACTACGCCGAGTTCCACGAACGGGCTCTATTCAACCATATTCTGGCCTCCATCGATCCCGAAGACGGCAGAACATGCTACATGGTTCCCGTAGGCCGGTCCGTCCGGCACGAATACGCCGACATGTTTCGCAACTTCACCTGTTGTGTGGGAACGGGTATGGAGAGCCATACCCTGCACGCATACGGGATTTACTACGAGTCCGGCGACAAATTGTGGGTGAATTTGTACGCTCCATCTACCGCGGATTGGGCCGCCGCGGGAGTCAAATTACAGATGGACACCGATTTTCCCGAAGGCGAATCGGCGACGTTGAAACTCACGCTCGAATCACCAAGGCAATTCGTACTTGCCCTGCGCCGACCGGGCTGGGCGGGCGAAGGTTTCACCGTCAAAGTCAACGGTCAGCTCGTTTCCGAAGATATGATAGATCCTCTTCGTGATGTTCCGGAATCAGGCCGTCGGATCGACGACCGCCGGCTGCAAAAGTCCGGCTCGTACGTGGAGCTGAAACGGACCTGGAAAACCGGTGATACAGTAGAGCTAATCCTGCCTAAAACGCTCCGCGCCGAACCGTTGCCGGATAATCGGCGCCGGGTCGCCATTATGTGGGGGCCTTTAGTGCTCGCCGGTGACCTGGGTCCAGAGGAGCGGGGCCGGCGAGAAGGCAGAGCCGGCTACTCCCGGGAAAGGACACCCGTATTCATCGCAGCAGAGCGGCCCGTAGAAGAGTGGTTAAAGCCTGCAGGCGACAAGCCGGGCCAATTCCGCAGCGACGGCGTCGGGCGGGAGCGTGACGTGGATTTCGTTCCGTTTTATCGTCTTCATCGGCGCACCTACGCGGTGTACTGGGACCTTTTTACTGAGCCCGAATGGAAAGAGAAACAAGCCGAGTATGCTGCCGAGCAGGAGCGTCTGCGAAAGCTCGAATCGGCTACCGTGGCCTACGCCCAGCCGGGTGAGATGCAGCCGGAACGGAATTTCAACTATCAGAGTCCGGGCGACGCATGGATCGTGCGAATGATGGGACGACCCGGCAGGTGGGGAAGAAGCTGGTTCTCATTCGACCTTCCTGTGGAGGCCGACCGCCCGATGGCGCTGGTGGTGACGTATTGCAGCGACCATCACAGCAGGGGAAGGGCAATATTCGATATTCTTGTGGATAATCAGAAAGTGGCCAATCAGGAAGTGACAAGGAGCAGCCCGGCACGCTTTTACGACGTCGATTACGCAATTGACTCCAAACTTATCGATGGCAAGGAGAAAGTCACCGTGCGCTTCCAGGCCACCGAGGGAAACGTTGTCGCCGCCATATTCGGCATTCGTATGATCCGAGCAGATGC
>CAZTDF010000213.1:0-4778 GCA_964612465.1 uncultured Pirellulales bacterium | reverse complement strand
AACTGGCCCAGAAGGGGCACGCAATGGGTGCAGTACGACTGGAGCCGGCCAATCAGCGCTAAAAAGATCGATGTTTACTGGTGGGACGACCGCCGCGGCGTACGCCTGCCCGAAGCCTGCCGGTTACTTTATTGGAACGGTGAGGATTTCGTGCCCGTGAGTAATCCATCGGGTCTGGGAGTAGCAGAACATAAATACAATTCCACGACTTTTGACGAAGTTCGAACGTCCAGGCTCAGGCTCGAAATCGATTCGAATGACACCTATTCGACCGGCATTCTGGAATGGAAAGTATATGACTCCGGCAAGTCGCCCGACTTTCCGCCGAGGGTGGACGCAGGCGTAGATCGCGTTGTCATATTGGGGGGAAAGACCTATCTTAATGCAACAATTAAGACTTTAAGTGGCAAAGGCGCCCCGGTGATAACCTGGAGCAAAATATCCGGGCCAGGCCAGGTCGCTTTTGAAAATGCCGGCGAGCCGGTCACCACAGCGACATTTTCCAAAGCAGGTGATTACGTCCTAAATCTAACAGCCGGCAAAGGGCAATTGAGTGCTTCGTCCAGCCTTGTTGTCAAGGCAGTAGAGCCTCCACCAGCAACACATCTCGGCCTGATCGATACGAAACACTATAAGATCGACAGTCCTCTCTGGAACAGTAGAGCCAAAGCACTGATCGTAAACTGGGTTCCTCACTGCATCGACAAGATTTCCGATCCGAACCTGAAAGAAGGCGGCATAAACAATTTGATCGACGCCGCCAACAAACTGGCCGGCAAGCCTCACGGACGTCACAGAGGCTACGTATTTTCCAACGCCTGGATTTATAACACGATTGAATCGATCTGCGTTGCACTGATGGTCGATGCTCAGGGCGATCAGGAGATTATCAAAGCCCAGGAGAAAATGAAAGTCACGCTGGAAGACTGGATCCCGAAGATTCTGGCCGCCCAGGAACCGGATGGATACCTGCAGACCGCATTTACATTGAGCGATCGTCAGCACTTCTCGCCCAGACACAGGTCGGATCATGAGGGTTATGTCGCCGGTTATTTACTGGAGGCTGCTGTCGCACATTATATTTTAACGAGCAAGACCGACGCCAGATTATATAATGCGGCTAAGAAGCTTGCAGATTGCTGGTACGACAATATCGGCCCGCCCCCGAAAAAGGAGTGGTTCGATGGTCACCAGGCCATGGAAATCGCTCTGGTACGGTTCGGTCGGTTTGTGAACAAGACCGAAGGTGAAGGTAAAGGCGATAAATATATCGAATTGTCGAAATTCCTGCTGGACTGCAGAAAGGACGGCAGCGAATACGACCAGAGCCACGTCCCGGTCATCCGGCAATACGAGGCCGTCGGACATGCCGTGCGCGCCGTATATTCCTACGCGGGCATGGCCGACGTCGCCATGGAAACCGGCGACATCGACTACCAAAGCGCCGTCATGTCCCTATGGGACAATATCGTCAACAGAAAATACTATGTCACCGGCGGCGTGGGCAGCGGCGAAACATCGGAAGGCTTCGGCCCGGATTATTCGCTGCGTCACAATGCCTACTGCGAATCCTGCTCCAGCTGCGGCGAGATTTTCTTCCAGCACAAACTAAACCTGACGTACCACAATGCCAGGTTCGCGGACCTCTACGAAGAAACGCTCTACAACGCCCTATTAGGTTCCATTGATTTGGAGGGCAGGAATTTCTACTATCAGAATCCGCTGGATTCACGCGGGCCCCGCTACGACTGGCACGTCTGCCCGTGCTGCGTGGGTAATATCCCGAGGACCCTGCTGATGCTGCCAACCTGGACTTATGCCCAAAGTAACGACAGCATCTACATTAACCTTTTCATCGGGAGCACGGTTACGATTGAGGATGTCGCCGGCACCAACGTCCAGATGATTCAGAAGACTGATTATCCCTGGAGCGGCGACGTGTCCATCACTGTTAATCCCCAAGTGGAAAAGAGTTTCAGCATCAATATCCGGGTACCAAACCGCAGCGTCAGCGAACTTTATACCGGGACACCTGGATCCGATGGTATCACGTCGATATCCGTTAACGGCTCAGCGATCACTCCGCCCGTTGATAAAGGATACGCCGTTATTAACCGGCAGTGGAAAACCGGCGACAAAATCGATCTGACGCTCCCTATGAAGGTTCAGAGAATCAAGGCCAGCGATAAAATCGAAGCTACGAAAGGCCGGGTAGCACTTCGGTACGGCCCGCTGATTTATAATGTGGAGAGAGTTGACCAAGACCTGGACAATGTCCTTAGCCCCGAATCTGCCCTGACCGCCGAGTGGAAAGGCGATCTTCTGGGCGGCGTCATGGTCATCAAGGGCACCTGGGCCGACGGTTCCGAGCTGATGGCAATCCCCAACTATGCCCGGAGCAATCGTGATCCTTCAGACCAAAGCGACCGCCGAGGCCGCGGCACTATCAGCTCATCTGTCTGGTTAAAGGATCGCTGAGCAATAAAAAAGGTTCAAAGACCAATAACGGTTCTTCTGTAGCAACGGTGCATGACAGCTTAGGACATCGGGGCAAATATAATGAAGGTAGCGATCGCACCTGATTCGTTCAAAGGAAGCATGACAGCATTGGAAGCGGCAAAATGTATCGAGCGAGGGCTCAAGCGGGCCCTGTTCGGGGTGACATGCCGCACGATCCCGATGGCTGACGGCGGCGAAGGAACGGTGCGCGCCATTGTGGATGCTACCGGCGGACGGCTCATCTGGCGAACCGTACAAGATCCTCTGGGGCGTAAGATTCGATCCACTTTCGGTATCAGTGGTGACGGAAAGACCGCTATCATTGAAATGGCAGCAGCCAGTGGTCTGGCCCTTCTAAAACCGCGAGAGCGGAATCCAATGAAAACGACAACATTCGGCACGGGTGAACTGATTCGTCATGCACTAAGCCTGAATGTAAAACGCATTCTGATTGGAATTGGAGGCAGTGCAACAAACGATGGCGGTATGGGTGTAGCACAGGCGCTGGGGGCGAGGTTCCTCGACGCGCACGGCAGCGAGATCGGTTCAGGAGGTGGTATGCTCAAGAAACTCGACCGCATCGAAATGAACGGTCTGGACCCGCGGTTGAAGCACGTTAAGGTAGAAGTAGCTTGTGACGTCAACAATCCCTTAATCGGTGCCAATGGAGCGGCCAAAGTTTACGCGCCGCAGAAGGGAGCCACTGTCGCTATGGTCAGGGAATTAGATGCCGGGCTTAGCCATTTTGCCGAGATCGTAAAGCGAGACGTAGGGCCGGATATTGCAGCAGTGCCGGGTTCCGGCGCCGCTGGTGGACTGGGCGGCGGACTGATGGCGTTTTTAGGGGGAAAACTAAGGCCGGGAATCGACATTGTCATCGACAGTGTCAAGCTCGCCCAACGCATTAAGGGCTGTGATCTTGTAATCACCGGTGAGGGACGGATGGATAACCAGACAGCCTTTGGCAAGACACCGCACGGAGTTGCCAGAGTGGCCAAGCAGGCCGGGCTTCCCGTCATTGCCATATGTGGCTCACTGGGCAAAGATCCTCAAATTGTCCACACGATAGGTATCGATGCTTTCTTCTCAGCCCTCGAGGAACCAGTCGAAGAAGAAGATTTGCCGAAACGCGGGCCGGCAATGCTTGAGAATTGCGCTGAGCAGGTCGGGCGTTTGCTGGCTATTAGTCCCATTAAAAAAATACTAAAGGTGCGAAAGACGGTAGTCAAGCGCCAGACCATGCCATCATAGCCCCTTACCTTTCGACTGGATTTGTGGCCCAGCTTTATCAGCGATTTTCCCCCGTTTGTGTTTTCTGAGCAAAAATGGAGGCGGGGGGATTCGAACCCCCGTCCCGAGATGTTTCAAGACAAGCTTCTACATGCTTAGTCGTTTGATTGTTTTTTCGCCTTACTAAGCGCCAAACGACAGGCACTTAACTCGGCTATTTCGGAGAGATCTCACCTTACCGGCCCGAACGACCGGCTCGGCCAGCCTGCTGTTTGACGCCCTTACCCAACCCACAGGCAAAATCAGGCAGGACGGGCCGCTAATTAAGCAGCCATTCGCAACTGAGAGTTGCCAATTAAAAATTAGTTGCCGGATGATTAGCCAGGCCAACCGGCGTCCTGAACATGCGACTTGGCTCTCCACCATCCGGTCGAAGCCATTCGCCCCCGTATTCACTTGTCAAATCCACTTGCTGCTAACCAACAGCTATCCGCAATCCGAAGCCTCATTATATCACTTACTACGCCATATCACAAGAAAAGTTTGTTCCGGGCTGCACGATCATGCCTCCGGATAGACCCACGGCTTTCGGTATTCCCGGCGGAGCAGCTTGTTCGCATCGGAGTCGCCGACGATTCTTTCCTTCTCGCCGTCCCATTGCACGCTCCGGCCAATCTTTAGCGACAGCATACCGAGCAGGCTCATATTCGTCGAGCGATGTACCAGCTCGATATCGCAGACGGGGCGGCCGCCGGTCTCGATGCAATTGAGAAAGTCGGTCCACAGCCCCCTGATATTCTGCTGATCCGGCTCATTGAGCTGCGGCTCTTCGTGAATCTCCTTCTGGCCCCTACCCGTCGGGAAGAACGTCCAGCCATTCTGCCAGCCCATGTGGAACGTGCCTTTAGTACCGTAGAAAAAGCAGCCGACCCTCTCGGTCTTCTCGGCCGGGTTGCCGGCGAACTGGCGGTGCTCCCAAAAAGCGGTGAAATTATCGAACTTGTACGTTGTGAGCTGGTGGTCCGGCGAATCGGTGGTTTGCTCCTCTT
>CAZTDF010000212.1:0-7564 GCA_964612465.1 uncultured Pirellulales bacterium | reverse complement strand
CTGCTCGAACCGGCCCTGCCCTACATCGTCTCAGCATGGCTGCTCGGCGTCTTCGGGCTATCGCTCTGGCACTTAGGCGGCTGGGCACAACTGCAGCGGCTGCGAAAAAAAATGGTCAAACAGGTAAATGCCTCGCTCCTTACAAAGCTACGCCGGTTATCCCAACGCCTTGGAGTAAAGCGCGCGGTTCAGCTCGTGGAATCTGCGCTGGTTCAGGTCCCGACTGTTGTCGGCTGGCTGCGCCCGGTGATATTATTGCCAGCCAGCGCCTTGGCAGGTCTCTCCACGGAACAGCTCGAAGCGCTGCTGGCGCACGAGCTGGCCCACATCCGCCGGTATGATTATTTAGTTAACATGCTGCAAACGGTCGTCGAGACTCTCGGCTTTTATCATCCCGCCGTGTGGTGGATCTCGCACAAGATCCGCGCCGAGCGCGAAAACTGCTGCGACGACCTGGCTGTCAGCATCTCCGGCGACCGAATTCGTTACGCCAGGGCCCTGGCCTCAATGGAAGAAATCCGGCGCAAACGCGGCGAATTGGCAGTAGCAGCATCCGGCGGCAATCTCTTCGGACGCATCCGCCGATTAGTCGCTGCGGATTCTTCAGAGAATCACCATCTTAGTTGGGTTCCTTCTGCTATTACAGTTATGTTGATAGTTGCATTGGCCCTGCCGACCACTCTCGCATTAAGTCGGCGATCCTCAAACGGATCACACGAGAGTCAAAGCAGTCTATTGGAAAAGCTTGCCGATCCGAAAGTGAACGCAGAGGGTCAACAGATCCTGAAGCAGATGGCGGAAATCAACCGTTATTGGCTAATTGCTCCTTCACCCAAAGTTGAAAATTACTCTTATGATTTCAATCTTTACGACTGGGACAGTAATGAACCTATACGAGAAGCAATAAAAGTTAAACGCCCAGCGAGGGTAAATTCAAAGTGGCGGCAGGGAATTACATACAATTCGGTCCTACATAAACTGATAAGCGATCCTTCGTCAACCATCATCAGGAAAATCCGGAAAGACCGGCAATTAATTCAGTTGGATTTTATCTTTAGAGATTTTACAGAAATCGAATGTGGCAATGGAATATCACACAGTTGGCGAGGATATTTCTCGGGGCAAGTGAAGACGGGTAGCTTGTGGCTGGACGCTAAAAAGATAATCCCCGTAAAAGTAAAGGCAGGTTGGCTGGTAGAATATTTCTCAGAATATGTTGCCACTGATGAAAGTCACTATGTGCCTCTTAAGATTACTGTCGGTAATGACATCAATCTATATCATTGGAAGTTCGGTTTCTATGAACCCGGATTGTGGCTTTTCGAGAATGCCACCTATAGGCAGGATGAGGAAAGTCAGCCGCGTATGGCGGCCTCGATCAATAATCTTAAAATAAACCAGCGAACTGCTGTTAAAACTAAAATTCCTGTAGTTGAGGTGCCCGAGCTTAACGAAAGTCGCGAGGTCAAAGTTCGCAAAACAAGCAAGCCGAGAAAGAGTGTTACCCTTACACTGACCGAGCAAGGTATGTCATTCGAAGGACAGACTATTACCTTGGATCAATTCGGCTCACTATTGGCCGATGTGCCTGAGCCTGAGAATACCGGACTGAAATTGGTGCTTGCTGCGGATAGTTTTAGCTCCGAAAAGCTAAACGATGTGAAAACTCGGATCTCGATTTTGAGCAGGGAATTAGGCTTTAAGTATCTTAGTTGCATTAGTGAGGGTACATCTACTCTGGAGAAGCCATGTGAAGAGTATTTCTTTACGGCGCCACTTGAATTCAACAGGGATATATACATCAGGCAAAATGCAACCGGCCAATTCAAACAGAAGTACTATAGGAGCGAAAAAGGATGGGGCACGGATGAAACCGGACAACATAAGGAACTTGCAACTGTTTACGCTAACTCTATTAAGTTTCAAAAGTCATTATTCAGAGGTAACGTTTCTGCAAAACTCAAAATTGCATATGCTTCCTGGCCAAAGGCCAAATGGCAGATTATCGTCCGTCTTCTCGACGACAAAGGAAAAAGGTTGGCTCAAGCCTCATCCGTGCATAATACTGGCGGCTACATTCGTTCTGGGATTCCGCTCTATTTTAGTAGCGAACTGGATTTTTCATTTGGCCGCGATGAGAAACTTTCCAAAGCTGCCGCCTTTGAAATCGCCGTAACACCATTGCCGGAAAACGAGAGCAACCTCAACGATCTATCCGCTATACCTGATGAGACTTTTCAGCTCTCTGACACTACAGAGCAAGAACAATTGGACAGAATTTTAGAGAAATACGCTGACGGAAGCTCAGCCGACGAATCCGGCAACGACTCTAAAAGCGTTTGTGAATCGGTGGAAAGTTATATCGCCGCCGCACTGGCGGGAAACGATGAAAAAGCCGCCGAGTATGCATATCCCGACACAGCCGTAGCGGCACAAACAAAGGATATGCGAGAGATATTGCAGGGGCAGGACGCCAAAATCGTCGCGGCATGTATCGGCGAATGGAATTCCCTGGCAATAAGCTCGGTCATCCAGGCCGACGGAAGGACATGCTCAGTAATATTTCACCTCAAAAAGATAATTCTGGATCAAAAAGTGAACTGGCTGATCGATGACATAGACCTCGAAACGCTCGACACAATCGGAAAACAAATTCAATACTTTATCAACAACGTTCCCGACGCCAAAACAATTATTATAAATCCAGATACGCACGCTAACATACAAACCGATGCCGCCGTTGAGAATGACGAAGGGCGCATTGAAGGTCGAATCATCGATATCAATACGGGCAAAGGAATATCGGGAGTGCAACTGGCCGCGGTGCCGGATTCTTCTCCGGAATCGAACGAACGTTTCGCATGTACCTCGGCAGAAGATGGAACGTTCGCTATTGGCGGCCTGCAAAGCGGCGAATATCTTTTACAGGGTGACTTCCCTTCCGTTGATGTGGACGTCGTATCGGGCAGATGCACAAATGATGTGCTTATAGGAGTCAGTCGAGGGGAAACTGTGCCGGCACCGAAAGAAACAACCGCTGAGCAACAGGGCGGCGGGCAAATCATGCTTGATGTGAATCTTATCAAGATACCGGCGGACACCATTAAAAATATATTTGAGCCAAACGAGAGTCTAACGAGCGAATTACTCGTCCGGAACGGCTACGAAATCGCCGGTCGATTATTGAGGTTAAGACAAGAACTCAAAGACGCACAGCAAATAGCAAATCCGCAAGTGTTAATGCTCAACAACGATAACTCGGCAATAACCATAACTAAAGAAGAGTTCTTTATCCGCCACTACGAACCGATAGAAGGCGAACCGGGAAAGTTCGCTCCACAGCTTCAGCATCTTGAGGTTGGATGGAAATTCAAGATTCATGCCAAAATTATCGAGAGCGGCGAAAAGGTTCACATCGAGCTGGCGACCAGACAACAAGGTCCTGACTTTGAGACACGACAGTACCGGCCCGGCTATGATTATCAGATACCTGTTCGGCCGGAAATCTTTGTCACCGAGTTCACAGCCAAGAACGGTGAGCCTGTTGTCATTTGCCGGCTAAAGCGTGGCGAACCGACTTTCTTTTTGATTGTTACTCCGAGTGCGTTAGTGCCGGAGCCGCTGCCGGAGCCGCTACTCGGAAAAAAACTGCCGGAACCTGACAATATTCGAAATATAGATGATTTTAAACAAGCTGAAGGAAAACCAACTTTAATCTGCTTCTGGGATATGAACCAGCGGCCGTCTCGGAATTTGGTCAGTGAGCTTGCCAAACGAGAAAAAGAGCTTTCCGAGAAGGATGTTGCAGTTTACTTAGTCCATACTTCAAACGTCGAACCGGCAAAGCTCAAACAGTGGCTGGATAGCAGCAAGACACCTTTTGCCTGTGGAAATATCGAAGGTGACGCAGAGGAAGTCCTGTTTAACTGGGGAGTATGGGCACAACCCTGGCTTATATTAACAGACCAGGAAGGAGTCGTTCGCGCCGAAGGCTTCAACATCGAGCAGCTCGATGAGAAACTCCATGCAAACGGCACTAACGATGTATTAAATAGAGCCGAGGGCGCCAACTTCGCTGGGAATTCCAGGCCGGGTGAGTCAGCGGATAAGCCGCAAGAAAAAACGGATGATCAGCGCAAGGCAGAAGTATTCGGGCGAGTTTCGCAGGATGGCCGGAATGTCGTTTGGGCCAGAGTAATTGCACATATTCGTAGCGATCAAACGAGCAAGCAGGATTCCCGCCCGCCGGCTCTTAATACGAGAACCGATGAGAATGGTTTATATAGATTCGCTGATTTACCTGCGGGAAGATACTCAATTTCGGTCATGTCACCAAAAGGGAATCTAAATATGGCTCAGAAGCAAATCAACCTTGAGCTGGGCTACAGGACCGAGTTGAATTTCGGCGACGAGGAGGGATTCACACTGACCGGCGTTGTCACGGTCGACGGAGAAGCGGTCGAGATAGCAAGCGTGCGGATACCATTGCCGAATGAATCCATTAAGTGGGATTGGACCGATCGCAATGGAAAATTCCGAATTACCGGCATCCCCAGCGGCCAATACCGGCTTTTCACTACCTACGATAAGGACCTGGACCCGGTGACCTTTACTTGGGGGCAGATTTATGATACGCGGTTTGATAAGCGACAGATTACCATAGAAAATGATCTGTCGGTTGACATAAACCTTGAGGAGCAAAGATCGCGTGACAATTTGCCGGCGGAAGAATCCGTGATTAATAACTCCCGCGATCCTATGCTGATAAAAAGTGCCGCACCATCTATGGAGGATAAAACGATAGTGCGGATTGACTTGTCTGTGGTCGAAGTGTTTCCTGATTTGAAAATGGACAGGGAAACAACCATAGCGGCCAGGAATCTCCTGGGCCCAACCTTCGGCAGCTCCACCGATGCAGTAGATTTGCTCAGAAAAGCTGCGGATACCACAGCAGCAATCGAGGGTGAATCAGGCAGTGACAAACGAGTGACACAAGAGATGTTTAAGGTCCTGGTTGATATGATGACCTCAAAAGGCTATATGAAAATCCTGTTGCGCCCGACGCTGGAAGTCGTCGACGGGCAAGCGGCAATAATCAAAGCAAATCAAGACTCAATCCAGATTACTCCGAACGTTCTTGAGAACGGCAAAATAGACTTGCAGTTCGAAGCTGCCCTTAGTTCAGAATCGATACGCCGGGACGATGAACAAACACCCATTATCAATAAACTCGAAATTTCCACTCAGATTCGCCTTAGTCCCGGCGAAAGCGGAATCATCAGCGGCATGAAACAAGCAGGGCTTCTCACTGAGCCCGATAAGGCCGCTAAGGAATTGGAAGTGCCTGCCTCAGAGATACTGGTCATTCTGACGCCGACAATAGTAGACACCGCCGGCAATCAACTAAATGGAATTGATGTTAAGGATGAAGCCACAGTTAATAAAGAGTACGAAGTAGTGTTAATACGATATGCCGATGTCATGGAAGTGGCAGAACATATAAATAAAGCGTTGCAACAGATGCTGGAGAAAGATTTACGCGAGAGTGTTCATATCCAGCCGTTAGAGCGCACAAGGCAAATTATAATCTTCGGCAGGCCGGATATGCGCCAGATGGTCAAGAAACTTATTGCAGAAATAGATATGCAAGTCGAACACTCTAAAAAACTATCTAAATTAGGCAAAGCGCTGCTCATTTATACGAACGATCACAATGACAAATATCCGGATTCGCTGGCGCAAGTAAAGCCGTATCTGAAGACTGAGGAATTTGCATGGGCTCAGCAAAATGTCACGTATTACGGCAAGGGAAGGACGGTTGCCGATCCGCCGGATATGTGGTTGGCCCGTGACAACAGGCAGGCAGTAGCGACAAAGGGCACGAACATCTTGTTCAACGACGGCCGTGTCGAGTTTATCAAGTCTGGAAGACAAAAGGATCGGGGCACCGATAAAGATCAAATCATGATCGACATAAAGATTCTGACGGTGAGCGATGAGTTCATGAAATACATCGGTCTCGATCCGAATTCGGCGGCAAGCTCAGAAGACTGGGCGGACTATCTCGTCCATGCCTCCGACGATTCTGCCAGTTTCGTAGTCGACCAACTCCATGAAGACTTGCTGCTCCGGGTCGTTGCGGCGCGTATGTCGACTCACAAGGACATCCAAATGCTCCACAAGCCCCAGGTCCTCGCCATGGCCGGCAAGAAATTTGAAATACATATAACCGATTCCGAACATTTTATGTTAATAGCACCTGTCGAACCGAACGGCTCATCCGTGGAGTCTGAATCAAAATCCAATCGTATAGAGTTGGGTACCACTGTCCGGCTGACGCCGAACCTGACGCCGGATCGTAAGAACGTTGAGCTGGATTTTGAATGGGAGTATCGCCGGCTCCAGGGCATTAGGGAACAGACCGGTCCGGACGGAAAAGTGCAGAAGATTCCCCAAGTCGACGTCGATCGCATAAAAACGCCTTGCACTGTCCCGGATGGCAAGACGCTGCTCATCACCGGCAAGAAAATAATCGAGCAGAAAAAGGAGCCCAAAAAACCTCGATTGTCCGATTTGCCGTTAATCGGGGGGCTATTCAGCAGCCCGACCAAAACCGAGGAAACCAAATATCTCTTAATAATGGTCAAGCCGGTCATCAATCCACCCAAAAAAGCTCCACCAAAACCCCAGCCCATAGATCCCAACGACCCTCTCGTAATAAAGCTCGAAGAGAAGTTCAAACACTCCGACGAGAAAAGCGGCTTCAGCCCTCCCTAACCATCCTCAATTTTAACTGGTCGTGATTTATCGGCTGAACCTGTTTGACGCCCCCGGCACACCACTCATTATTCGGCAGCGACAGCATGAGAATCGAGTAAAATTCTCCGCGCGTCGTCACAAGGGCAAATATTTTCGCCTGGGGCATGGGCTTGATCTTACCGACCGCCGCCGCAATTTCATTAGTCGGCCAGGCTCCGAATGGATCGAAGCCCTTGGTATCCTTAGACATGGCGAAGGCGAAAGTTCTTTTCACCTGGCGGTCGACATTGGGATTATCTATCGTTCCCACATGCCCGGCATAACGCAATCCCTTATCTGACCAATGCGCAATTATGCAGCCGCTCATATAGCCGGTAAGTACGTCATAGGGGCCGATAGGCAACCTGGCGGTCCGGCCGGGGGCATAGTCCAGCCAGGCATATTGGATAGGCATACGCATCGTAAGCCCCAGGGTACTCACATTGGTTTGCAGCAGGAACGGGTCTATCAACTGGCCGTCCAGACCATCATAGATCATGGGGGTGGGAGCTTCCCTGCTCTCGACAATGGTGCCATCTGTCGGGCCTGCCGCATCCCTCGGCTTAGTCCACTTGTACCTGATTCCCGCTCTAAAATATTTCTCTATCATGATCTGCTCTCCTTGTTGTGTAATTTGTATTTAATTGTACGCAATATGACTATTAGTTTATTAGAAACAGTCAACCTTTTCAAGCCGTAATCTCATGGGGTAAATTACAAAGGCAACGAAGGGCAATGAGAACCACGAAGAAATAATCAATAACCG
>CAZTDF010000211.1:0-7575 GCA_964612465.1 uncultured Pirellulales bacterium | reverse complement strand
AAAAAGCCCCTGTTGTCAGAAGGAAGAGGAGTGATGGCTACAGGGGCTTAAGACGCACACTTTCCTTTTCAGAAAGCTCGTATTGTCGAATATACAATTGATTTCCGTGCCCGTCTATTGTGGTGACTACGTATTTTTACATAAAATGATTCGGGCCGGATTAAGAATCTGCACGATTATTCGAGATATCAATACTCCTGCCTTTACTATCAAAAACTCGTCAGTTTCAGATTAAAAGAGGGTAAGTGAGGCTGTTGAAAAAGCCCGAGATTGCTTCGTCGCTAAGCTCCTCGCAATGACAAAGGGCTCATTTCCATGTCATTGCGGGCCTGGCCACAAGGAGCCGATTCGGAGAATCGCGCGGCAATCTCAAGCGTTACAGTGTGACTTTTTCAATAATCCCTAAGTCTCTGGTTTGCAGGTATTTATTAGTCCCATCAATATCCTGCTCGGACGGACGCCTCAGGTTTCGTCCTTCGAAGTCTTTTGAAATTGAAACGCGATGTGCGAAAAGGCTGACATTTCGTTAATTTTCTGATATCCTGTGTTCAGGCAGCTCTTTGAAGTAAATAAACAGCAATGAAAAAAAATTAGACGATGTAGGTTAAATGGCAAGGAAATTCACGCTGACATCCCGAAGCGCGGCCGGGCATATAGACTTCGCGGCCGATCTCAACGAAGAGCAACTGGCCGTCGCGACCGCTCCGGCCGGGCCCATGCTGGTCGTGGCCGGTGCCGGAAGCGGCAAGACTCGGGCCCTGACGTATCGCCTGGCCTGGCTTGTTAATAATGGGGTGGATCCCTCGCGCATCATGCTCGTGACCTTTACGAACCGCGCCGCCCGCGAAATGCTCAGCCGGGTGGAGGTTCTGGTAAAGCAGAAAACAAGAGATATCTGGGGCGGCACATTCCACCATATCGCCAATCGGATTCTTCGCCGGCACGGCAAAATGCTGGATATCTCCCCGGACTTCACGATCCTGGATCGAGAAGACTCGAAGGACCTTATAGCCTCTTGTGTTCATGATGCAGGAGTTGATATTCGTCAGCGGCGATTCCCGCAAAAGTCGGTGCTGGCCGCGATATCCAGTTTTGTCCAAAACACGCTGGAACCGTTGGAGGATGTTCTCGCCAAACGCTATCCGATGTTCATTCGAGAGACCGGCGAGATCGAGAAGGTGCTGATGCTTTATACCGCCAGGAAGTCAGAGCGGCAACTGCTGGACTTCGACGATCTGCTCAGCTTATGGCTTCGGCTGCTGACCGAGCACGAGCAGGTTCGAGAAGCTCTTGCAAATCAGTTCCTGCACATTCTCGTCGATGAATACCAGGATACTAATGCCATCCAGGGCGCTATCGTCGATCTGCTGGCCTCCAAACATCGCAGCCTTACTGTTGTGGGCGATGACTCCCAATCCATCTACAGTTTTCGTGGAGCAAGTTTTGAAAATATTATAACCTTCAAACAGCGATATCCCGATGTCAGAGAATACAAGCTTGAAACGAATTATCGATCTGTCGTGGAGATATTGTCGCTGGCCAACGCCAGCATTGCGCTCAACCGCCGCCGGCTTGACAAAACACTTCGCGCCAAAAGGCCGTCGGGATTGAAACCGGCGATTGTCACTACCCAGGACCACTACGTCCAGGCCCGTTTCATCGCCGAGTATGTGCTGCACCTGCTCGATGAAGGCCGGAATCTGAACGATATCGCCGTGCTGTATCGCAGCCACTGGCACTCTCTTGAGATTCAACTGGAATTCCAGCGTCGCAACATTCCGTTTAACGTTCGGGGCGGCCTGCGCTTCTTCGAACAAGCCCACATGAAAGATGTGTTATGTTATATGCGGATTTTGCAGAATCCGCACGACGAACTGGCCTGGCTGCGGCTGCTCAAGATGCTGCCCCGGGTCGGCGGCGCTTTGTCCCGCAGGGTGTGGCAACATATCAGCCAGGCGGACGAAACATTCGAGCTGGCTTGCAAGCCGGAGACGGCCGGTCTGCTTCCTGCCGGTGCAAGACCCTTCTACGTTGATTTTGTCGGGCTTCTCGGGGAATTGGCGAAGCTTAATTCCCCCGCAGAGATTATCGACGCCGTGCTGGAACGCTGCTACGATGACTACCTTATTTCTCACTATGACCGAGCCGAGCTTCGCAAGCAGGATATTCGAGCTTTGGCCAATTTTGCCGCCCAGTACAATACGGTCGAGGCCTTCCTTGCCGACGTCGTCTTAGCGGGAGAATTTTCCGGAGAGAACGTAGTGACCGGGCCAACCGAACAGGAATTCGTAATACTCAGCACGGTACATCAGGCCAAGGGGCTGGAATGGCCTGTTGTTTTCATTCCCTGGCTGGCAGACGGCAGGTTTCCGACGGACCTGGCTATCAATACACAGGAGGATCTGGAGGAAGAAAGGCGAGTCTTCCACGTGGCCGTGACACGGGCCAAAGACGAGTTGTATCTTGTCGCACCGCAGCTTTACCGCAACCGGTCTCGCAGCCTGATAATGATGAAGCCGAGCCGTTTTTTAACCGAGGTCGCTCCGGACCTGACCGAGAATATGGAGCTGGAAGAGGGCCTTCCGCATTTGATCGCGGGCGAAAAACAAGATGCCTTGCCCGGACCGGAACAAGCCTGATACGGATTTTTTCTTGCCTCAAAATCGGAAAAGGCAGCCGAACATGTAAACAGGGCCTCCGAAGTCGAAACCTGAATCTTCCTTGTCGTAATGATATTGGAACTCGAACTGCAGCTCGAAATTTGATGCGAGCGGAACCATCAGGCCTGCCGTGACGAAAGGAAACAAGCCGTGGGCCAGTGTATCGGAGTCCTCTCCGGTTTCAGAATATGTCTCGAACACGCCGGGAATGTACGGGTCTTCATAGGTTTCATAATATTCGTATTCCCATGAATCGAGAAACCAGAAGTATCCGATGCCCGCTCCAACGTATGGCTGGAGCCAGTCACTGTCGCCGAATGGATATAAACGCGCGGCAAGACGCAGGTCGTAGATGGAGTAACGATCCGTATAAAATTCTTCAACCAGCACATCGTCAACGAATTCTGCGTATTCACTGTCAAAAGAACCGAATGACGAGCCGCCGAATGACAGGGCCATGTCGAAGTAGTCGTTGCCGAATCGAGGGCTGGCGATTTCCACCTCGTATCGAGCCCGTGTTGTTTTATCGAGGTTGACGGGGCTGTCCATAGTTTGGGCACCCACTTTGATTCCAATTCCGGGGCCGGAGCCTCCGGCAAAACTTATGCTCGCCCAGCAGAGCAGCAAAATCGCCGAACATATCCGGATTCCGCAGCGATTAGCCGGGCCGGCACGTTCGATGGAAAAACTGTGGCTTAGATTCCGGCTTCGCTTTTGCCCCCATCTTTTGTTGGACCTTGTCTGTGCCATTTCGTCGAACTCCTTCTAAAATATGTAGCACGTAAAAAACTGCAAATTATCATGATTGTCGTCTCTACCTATAATAGGCACAAAAAGGCGTCTCGGTAACGGCCCTTTTGAATTTACGCTCACGTTTCGCAGCTCACCAATGTTCCATGCAGCGGCGAAAAAACGGGCGTGATTCGCCGGATAATCATTGCTCTGCCATTATCTTGTGGAATTCTAAAGCAGCGGCGATAGAATGGCCCTTTCCAAGGTGCAAGACGATGAAAGGTGTATTTAGCAAAAATCCGATAAATGCTTTACATGGCGTTCGTCCGCTCTATGGCGCAGCGTTCATGATGGCTATAAGTCTCAACGCATGGTGGACGACTATGCCATTTATCGTTCGCAATATCGGCGGCTCGGAGGACCACGTCGGTTACGCCTGGGCGGTGAATATGTTCGGCTACCTCGTTTGTCTGCTCCTGGCGGGCGCAGCTCTCGGTCAGCACAATCCAAAAAATACAACCCGCATCGCCGTGGCCATTGCCTTTGTTTCGGCCCTGGCAATGAGCGTCGTGGTTTATGCGATCCTCTCGAAGCAGCTCGTCGGCAACCTGGTGCTGATCTGGACCGTAATTGCTGCCGGGGCGGTCGCCGGGGCGGCAATGTCACTATTCTGGCCTTTTCTTATGAGCTGGGTCTCCGAGGACTTCGAAGGCCCGACCCTGAATCGCCGGCTTGGAACCTACAACGGAGCCTGGTCCGGTGCCGCTATTGTAGGCCCTTTGCTCGGCGGTATCTTCATCGAGACAAATACCGTCTTTCCCGTCGTCTTTGCTACCTGCGGCATGTTTGTCTGCTTTCTATTTCTAAGCGTAGCAAATGACGGCTCGGTCCATGCGAGTCTGTTTGGCGACGAGGACGCTAAACCCGTCGCCGGCTGTGAAAACAGGGCCGACCTGATGCGCTTCCGCTGGATTGCGCGCATTGCCCTATTCAGCTCCTGGGCATGCCTCGGCGTTAACCGCTCGCAGTTTGCGCTGCTTTTCACCGACTTCGGTTTTTCCGAGACGTTGTTCGGCATAATGGTCATGATATTCGGCGTCTGCAATTTCGCCGTGATGACGGCCGTCGGCAGATGCGCCTTCTGGCACTTCAAAACCGCTCTCTTGCTCGCGGTCCAGGTGCTGCTTGCCGTATCGCTTGTACTGATTATTTACGGCCGGTCGCTCCCGGTATTTGCCCTGTCATTTATCGTTATGGGCAGCGCCTTCGGTTTTGCATACAGCTCGCACCTCTACTACGGCGTCTGCGGCACAAAAAAACGTTCCGTACAGATGGTCATTCACGAAACCACAATCTCTATCGGGGTAATAGTCGGCTCGGGTGCCGGCGGATACTTCGCAAAGAATCTCGGCCTGTACTGGCCGTACTTCTTTGCCTTGATCCTCCTGACAGCAGGATTTCTCGCCCAGCTCATTCTGCTGCTTAATGGTAAATATATACAATTAAAAAGTAAAAAGTGAAAATGTAAAAAATAATGCCGGCATCCGAGTGTTTGATGGTGCAATGCTCGTAGTCCTTTTGATTAGTCAAAAGGACTACGAGCTTATTTATTATCGAAGGTTGAAAGAAACGTGTGAATTAGTAAATTAGAGATTAAAATCGTAGGGTGGCGGCTTGCCCCACCGATCAAATTATTCCGGTGCGGGTCGAATCGACATACTACATACGAAATACAACATACGACATACGGCAGTAGCCTGCCCTGAGGAATTCGAAGGGACTCAAAAATTCCTTTGTTCGTTTCTCCAAAAAGTGTTATTATTATGTTTTCGAGATGTTCGCACCGCACAGAGATAATTGAGGAAATGACGATATGGCGGAAAAATTAAAAAAGAAAAAGTCAAAGCAATCTAAGAAGGCTGTTAAGAAATTGAGAGGTAACTCACATAATCCACAACAGGAGCTTCTTGAGCTGCTAAAGACAAAATGCCCGGAAGTATTCACGGAAGGCAAAATCGACGCGGCCAAATTGAAACAGACACTTGTCGGAGAGATCGATACCAATAACGAACGCTACGGCCTAACATGGGCGGGAAAAGCGGAGTGCTTTCGCCATATTCAGGAGACCACAACCGCCACGCTCAAACCGATCTGGGCCGAATCCGTTGACTTTGACACAACCGAAAATATCTTCATTGAAGGTGATAATCTTGAAGTCCTCAAAATACTGCAAAAGACATATCAGAATAAAATCAAGATGATTTATATCGATCCGCCGTATAATACCGGCAATGAATCCTTCATTTATCCCGACCGCTTCAAAGAGGAAAAAGAAGACTACGAGCAAAGAGCGGGAATCAAAGACACCGAAGGATTCCTGACCAAAGACGGCTTCTGGCGAAAGAACACAAAAGACGCCGGCTACTTCCACTCTAACTGGCTATCGATGATGTATCCACGTCTTTTTCTCGCCAAAAATCTCCTCCGCGAAGATGGTGTGATCTTTGTCTCCATCGACGATAACGAAGTGCATAATCTTAGAATGATCCTGGATGAGATTTTTGGCGAAGAAAACTTTGAGGGTCAAATACATTGGCGAAGAAGACATAATCAACCTAACGATCCTACAAAGATGATAGCGTTAGTTGCAGAGCATATTGTTGCTTATTCCAAAAGTAAAGAAAAATACAAAGAATCAGGTGTTGGTAAAGTTGAATTAACAGGTAAATTCAGTAATCCAGATAATGATCCGCGAGGTGATTGGTCATCAAAACCATGGAAAGTTGGTTCTGATCAGTCAGGAACAAGATATAAAATTAGAACACCGACAGGGAAAGTTTATGATGAGGAATGGATGGGGGAGGAAACAACATTCAAGTCATTACTCGAAGATAAACGAATTATTTTTCCTGATTCGGGTAATGGTCCTCCTAGAAAAAAATATTTTCAAATCGAAAGACAAGAAGAAGGCCAATGCGCAACTAATTGGTGGCAACATGATAAATTCGGACATAATCAAGAAGCCAGTAATGAGCTAAACGATGTGTTTGGTATTAAAAATGTATTCAGTAATCCTAAACCAGTAAGATTGATAAAAAATCTCATCACTATTTCAAATTGTAAAGAAGGGGACATTATACTCGATTATTTTGCTGGTTCCTGTACAACTGCACATGCTGTTATGGATTTGGATACCGAGGATGGTATAAAGAGGAAATACATTTGCATTCAAATAGCTGAACAATTGAATCCAGAAGATAAAGAACATAAAGTAGCTTATGAATATTGCATTAAGCATAAACTGTCACCTAATATAGCTGAAATAGGCAAAGAAAGAATCAGGCGAGTGGGAAAAATAATATCAAAGGAGCAAAAGGGCAAACTGGACTTTGATGGCAACAAGCTGGATTTAGGCTTTAAGGTATTCAGGTTAGAGCAGAGCAATTTTAAGCAGTGGCGTGAGAATGTAAAAACAGGGGTAGAGCTAAAAGAGCAGATGCGGATGTTTGTTGATAACGTTAAGAAGGGTGTTGCTACTGAGGATATGCTCTTTGAAATAATTCTTAAAAACAGCCGATTCGATTTGAACTTCAAGGTTGAAAAGCTGTCCTTTGACGGAATCGAGTATTACCAGATTGCCGACGGCGTTGAGATTGTCTGCCTTGCGGATAAGATAACAAAGAAGTTAATTGAGAAGGTATTGAAGGAAAAGCCGGAAAGGTTCACTTGTTTAGACATTGCGTTTAAGAACAATGACCAGTTGAAGACTAACACTGCGCTTCAAATGGAAGCTGAAAAGATAGATTTTAAGGTGATATGAAACTTCAATTCGACGCCAATCAGGACTTTCAGCTTGATGCGATAAACGCGGCTGTTGACTTATTTAAGGGCCAGCCCGCCGGGGCGAGCGACTTAGCCTTATCAAATGCGTCTGTGGTGGCTGGAACTTTTTTGAGCGTCGTTGCAAACAACTTAATACTCGATGACCAGACAATCCTTAAGAATCTCCAGTCGGTTCAAAAGACAAACGATATCGAACAATCTCAGAAACTTGACGGCTTTCACTTTTCAATAGAAATGGAGACGGGCACGGGAAAGACATACGTGTATCTTCGAACGATCCACGAGCTGAACAAGCACTACGGCTTTAAGAAATTCATTATCGTTGTCCCTTCTCTGGCGA
>CAZTDF010000210.1:2866-7608 GCA_964612465.1 uncultured Pirellulales bacterium | reverse complement strand
TCAAAGCATTATCCATATTTCCGGAATATTGTCATGATTTTTTCGATTCTACAATTACAGCAGTCACAAAAACCTGTTTTATCCTCAATCTGACTTGCCTGTTTCCACCAACCTCTCCAAAGGTTATAATGCAAATCCGAAAACTCACAGAGATTTAATATGAGGATTAAATAATGTTCTATTTTAATGTCCCTTCAAAAGCTTCGTCGAACAAGCCAACATGTCACCATTTCCCGCACATCAGGGCAATATACGTTTTCATTCTTTTAATGACCGCCCTGCTGTTTATAAGCCCGGCTAAAGCCGCAGCATCTTCGAACGGCGATTCGCTAAAGCCGCTCAATCGATTTCCCCGTATGGTACAGGAATACTTCGTTCGGTACGTGCGCCGTGTCGAGGATCGAGCAAACGAGGGGCGAGCCGACCTTAAAACAAAGGCCGACGCCGAAGCGTACGTTCGTGACGTTCGCGAAAAGATCCAGCAGAGCTTCGGGCCCTGGCCGGAAAAGACGCCGCTCAAGCCGCGTATTACCGGCGTCGTCGAGCGGGACTCTTACAAAATAGAGAACATAATCTTCGAGAGCCGGCCCGGCTTTCTTGTTACTGCCAATTTGTATATTCCCAAGGGGCGTGCCTTTCCGCTGCCCGGCGTTGTCGGGACGTGCGGCCACTCGGCTACCGGAAAAATGATTAATGTGTACCAATCCTTCGCCCAGGGACTTGCCCGCCAGGGCTACGTCGTCCTGATTTACGATCCCATCAGTCAGGGCGAACGCATCCAGTACCCTGACGAGAATCTGAAATCGAAAATCGGCGTCGGCGTCCGCGAGCATTTATACGCCGGCAACCAGCAGTTCCTGGTCGGCGAGTTCATCGGCTCATGGCGGGCATGGGACGGCATACGCGCCCTGGATTATCTGCTAAGCCGGGACGAAGTCGACCCGAAGCACATCGGTGTCACCGGCAACTCGGGCGGCGGCACCATGACGACATGGTTGTGCGGTGTCGAACGTCGCTGGACGATGGCGGCGCCGAGCTGTTTCGTTATAACATTCCGCCGGAACACGGAGAACGAGCTGCCCGCCGACACGGAACAATGCCCTCCCAACGCATTAGCTCTCGGATTGGACCACAGCGATTTTCTCGCCGCTATGGCGCCCAGGCCGGTTATCATTCTCTCAAAGGAAGGTGACTACTTCGACGCCCGCGGAGCCGAAGAGGCTTATCAGCGGCTTGCTCACCTGTATGGACTTTTAGACGCCGAAAAGAACATCGGACTTTTCATCGGGCCAGGCTATCACGGCTATTCCCAGGAAAACCGCGAAGCCATGTACCAATGGTTCAACCGTGCTACCGGCGTCTCCGACGCGACGAGCGAACCGGAGCTGGTCATCGAAAAAGACGAAACGCTCTACTGCGCGCCGCGCGGGCAGGTCTGCGAGTTGAATTCACGCCCTATCTATTCATTTACAAAAGAGCTGTCAGAGCAACTGACGAAAGAGCGGCGTAAAAAAATTCCCGCTCCCATGCTCAAGCGGCGAATCGCAAAGGTGCTGGGATTCCGAGGACCGGCAGCTTTCCAGACCCATGAGCCGCCCGAATACCGCATACTCCGCAACCGGCGTTCTCGCCGATTCCCAAAGCCGAACTGGACGACCTACCTTGTCGAGACCGAGCCGGGGATTCTCGCCGTGGTGTATCGTCTTTCCGACGAGCGGCTGTACTCCCGTCCGCCCAAAGGGCAGAAGCGGGCCATCCTGTACATTTCGCACCAGTCCAGCGACGCCGAGCTGCGGTCCGAACCGCTTATCAAAGAGCTGATTGCCGCCGAGCCTGATGCGGCTTTCTACACGTGCGACGTACGGGGTATCGGAGAATCCCAGCCGGATACGTGCGATGAGAATTCGTATCTCGGCGCCTACGGCAGCGATTACTTCTATGCAATTCATTCTATAATGCTCGGCAAACCTTATCCGGGCCAAAGGACTCGTGATATTCTCCGCGTTCTCCGATGGCTCAAGAGCAACGGCCACGAAGAGGTGCACTTAGCCGCGAAAGGCTGGGGCACCATCCCAGCCACATTCGCCGCCGTCCTGTCGGACGAAATAAAGCAGGTTACGTTGAAAAACGCCCTGACCAGCTATTCCGATATCGCCGAGTCGGAAACATATTCCTGGCCGCTCTCAGCTCTCGTGCCTAACATCCTGAAGTCGTTCGATCTGCCCGACTGTTATAAATTATTAAAGAGCAAGAACTTAAAACAAATCGACCCCCGGGGCCCAGAAGGCCCAAAGGCCGTAAAGTGAAACCTTTTGGAGCTTGTCCGAATTAGCCTTTGTATTCGTCATTCTGAAGCGAAGGCAAATCATCTAAATATTTCTATCGAAATGCCGAGCAGAATCCACAAACCGGCAGTATCCTAAAAAATCCGGAAATTTTTGTTGCAATCCGTACGCAACGACGTTATATTGCGACAATTGTATTGAAATAATCGTTATACGTGAGCGCTGAAATAGCAGAAACGGCGTTTGATAATATTGGCATCCTGGCTTACTATTAGCGTTATTTCTTTTATTCTGCAAAACTTTTGTTGGAAATAGTACGCCATCCGAACTGAGAGCGGCATATATTCCAGGAAATATAATATGTACCGGCTTTTTCTCTATGGGAAAATGTGCCCTGGTGCGAACAAGTAAGTGAATAAGGAGAACAGAATGAACATTTATGTAGGAAATCTGTCCCATGATGTAACGGACGAAGACTTGCGCCAGGAGTTTGAGACATTCGGGCAGGTTGAATCGGCTACTGTGATTAAGGACAAGTTCAGCGGCGAATCGAGAGGATTCGGATTTGTGGAAATGCCCTCAAAGGAAGAGGCTACGGCGGCAATAACCGGTCTGGAGGAACGGGAGTTGAAGGGCAGAAAGATTAATGTAAACGAAGCCAAGCCCAGGCCGACCGGCGGCCGTGGAGGCGGCGGACGAGGCGATTCCAGACGCGGTGGACGCGGCGGTGGCGGATATGGCGGCGGTGGACGCGGCGGCCGAAGTGGCGGCGGCGGTGGCGACAGACGGCGATACTAATAACTCGCCCGGCCATTTACTGTTACTCAGGTACGTTGTGACGAGATGAGGTTTACGTATTCATCGCCGGTAAGGCGGTGTATCCGCTATTGCTGTAAGTTCTTCGTGAAACGCAGATGACTGCCAGGCATCGGTTCGTTATGCGCCGAGACGGTTAGATACGCCAGCAAGATGATGAGGACGGGAATCAGCAGCCAGCTTATCCAATGTCGCATGCCGAATTTCCAGAGTTGATCGGAGGCGGTAATCTGCGCTTCGGATTGGATTCTGGGTATCCCAGATAATCCTAGGACGATCAGGGAACAAATCCCGGCGGTGATCCAGAACGTCACGTGTACGAAGAATACTCCCTTGCCGGCCATTGCCGGGAAGGCCTGCGTGAAGGCTCCGGCAACGGCAATCCAGAGAATAACAAGAAACAATAACTGGCCACGTCCGAAATCGCCGGAAGGCGCCAAAGGCAAATCCTGACGATGACGCCGGACAATTGCCGCTAATATCATTGCCGAAAGTATAAGCCCGACCAGCAAAAACCACCACTGGGCCGGAATGCCGAAGAGGTGTTCCGGGATGTGTTTGCCCTTTGCCCAGTTCAGGACGTTTTTATGTAAGTTGGTCCACATCACGACCAGCAGCAGAAAAAGCAGTCCAACAGTATTAAGGTTCCTGCCGCTCTTATCCTCGATGGGCGGGACCAGCTTCGGCCTTAACCGTCGAAGAAAAGCCAGGCCAACTCCTATGCCCATAATCAAGCCGAAAAGCTGTTCCATCCATTTCCAATAGTCCAGGCCCTGCAGCGCTTCGAAGCGCCCGACCGGCCCCCACTGGGCGCGACCAAGCATATTGAAAAAATCTCCCACGGCAAAACCTGTCCCGCCGGCCAGGAATCCGAATAGCGTTACATTTAACGCCGTTCGATTTTTTTGACGAATCAGATAAAACACAAGAGCAACGAACAGGCCGACGCAGCCGGACCAGTTGTCGCTGCGAGGCGGGGTCATGTGCAATCCCAGCAGGCAGGTCAGTATTATGTATCCGGCCCACCAGCCGCCGGCCAGCAGCATGATAAAAAAGCAGGCCGGCCTACTGCGAGGGACAATAACCGCATACACTCCGGCCACAAGTAAAGCCGACAATGCCGCGAACCAGTCAGTGTCATTCAAATACCAGGTCTCCGCAAGCCACCCGGTCAAGCCGCTCAAGTCCATAGCAAACCATACGAGCCACAACGCCGCCAGAGGTCCCGCGAAACTCTCCAGATATGAGCGGGATTTGGTTACGCTCAGCGCAAGTATTGCCGAACCAATCCCTGCCCACAATCCTCCGATCAAAAACAGGCAGCCATAACCATAAGCGACGTCCGGCAGCGAAGAGCTTGCCGTATAGCCAACTACCCGCCCGTAGCTCATCTGCCCTCCAAACGCCCACCCGACAGCGCCGCACATAGCCATAATGGTCGAGCGCTGCCACCAGTCCTGCCTGCCGGAGGCCAGACAGATTGCAAGGCCCAACAACGCGCCCGGAACCATCGCGCCGGCCTCATGGCCGTAGTCGCCGCGAAAGCCCCACCCGACCGACATGGCCAGACCTGACAATATAATACCGATTAACGCTGAATTAGATTTGCCTGTTTTCGTATCCATTCTGAGCAAAAGGCAG
>CAZTDF010000210.1:0-2766 GCA_964612465.1 uncultured Pirellulales bacterium | reverse complement strand
GATTAACGCTGAATTAGATTTGCCTGTTTTCGTATCCATTCTGAGCAAAAGGCAGCAAAGCGAAGAAACTTTACCGCATATAGTCGGCCGCGTTTCGGGTGTTTCACCAAGATTCAAACACCAAGTACGTCAGCGTCGCTTTTTCGTTTGAATCGGTTTTTCGCCGTACGGCTTCGGGACGAACATATCGTCTTTTGTCAATCCGCACTGCTCAGCCACGTCAAGCGAGTATTTTAGGTGCCCCAGTTCTCTGCCGCCGTTGTTAGTCCCGAAGGCAAACTTCGCCCCGGCCTGTTTTGCCAGCTTGATGAATTTCACGCTGGGAATGCGGTACCTGGCGTTGATTTCAATCGCAACTCCGTTTTTGACAGCAGCCTTAGCGACTTTCCGCATCCGCTGCTGTGTCCATAGCTCGTCGTACCTCCCGGCAATCACGTCAGGCAGGAACGTCGGATTGACGAAGATGTCGATCGGCTCATCGGCCAGTATAGTCACGATCTTGCCGACATACATATCCATGAATTCCTGCTCGTCGTCGACGTGTACCTCATTCGCCATCCACAGCCGGGTCCGACGGCCCTGATTGTCGTGGAAGGTCAGGGCATCGGAAAAGACATAATCGAACTTTGCGATCATCTCGGGCGAGAACATATTGACCCACTCGCGTCCCTCGGCCTGCATCGCTTTTAAGACAGGCCGGCCTTCCAGCCGGTCGAACGACTGCTTCAACTGCTCGTCGTTTGTCACTGGAAATCCCAGGCCGCAATTCTCCGCGATGCCGTAAGTAATGCCGGCTTTACGGGATTTTTCCAGTGCCTGTTCAAGAGTCAGCCCCCCTTTCAGGTGCACATGGTAATCGATTAGCGGCAGGTCCGCGGCATGAAACGCTGAAATTCGCTTCTCGTATGCAATCTGTTCTGCTGAGCGAGAATCCTTGCCCCGCCCGCCGGCCGGCAGAGGCTTAACGCGGATATTCCTGAAATACACAACGCCGCCCTCGCCAAAGCTCTGCAGGGCGAACGTGCCGTGTGACAGTTTCTTGCCCGAACCGGGTCCAGTCCGTACGGGATCATCCGGCTCGATGTAATCGACCAGCAGCCTGCCGTCGATACTAACTCGAATCCGCCGGCCTTCGACGATAACATGAACCGTGAACCATGCCTCGTCTTTAGCGCATGAGGCGAAAACATCTCGGATCCCGTAAAGGCTGCCCGTTTTTCGCAGCTCCCGATAGCCCTCTGTTCCGTGATAGGTATTGTTTATCTGAACTTCGTAACCCTTTTCCGGAAAGCCCGCCTGCTGGTATTCGGTGTGGAAATAAATCCCCGAGTTGGCCTTCGACATCGTTTTGACGTCCGCCTTCAGCTCGAAGTTGGTGAAATTATGGCCCTCGATGGGACCGGCGTAAAACAGATGGCTCCGCGGCCCATTGGCCACGATCATCCCGTCTCGAACACTGAATGTCCCGCTATTGCCGCCGGCTTTCCAACCGGCCAGAGTCCTGCCGTCGAATAGCGAGAGCCATTCGGCACCTGCCGTCGCCGAATTTACAGCCGGGCTTGAGTGAGCTATAATCAGCAGCAAAAATAAACTTAACAATTCAAATGTTGATTTCTTCATATCCTGATTCCTAAAACATAAGCGACTGTTATCCACACCACATCCCAGAATTATATCCAGTTACCCCCCTCAGCATACTTTATCGCCGGTAAAGCAGCTTGTCAAATCGTTTACATACAACAATTTATAAGCATCAAAAATTTTACTTGACAGATAGGCAGACAATCTTGTATAAATAATAATGGAAGTTTATGGGTGTTTTAGTCCCTGGAGTCAAACTTCTATAGGCTTTTTATACCTGTGGATTCATATTAAATGCTCGTGGTCTGCTTTTGAAGGAGGCTTACCTCAAGTCGTAAGAAATTGCACTGCGCAGACGTGGAATGAGCGAAGCGAAACTTAAGTTCGTTGTCAGCCGCTTTAGTACATGGCTAAAGCGTAATCATTCAAACTCTTTGATAAGGAGGACTATTATGTGCAAGAAATTGATTCTTTTGGTTTCTGTTGTTTTGTTGCTGGATCTGGTTTTAATAAGTGTAGCCAGTGCCGTCGATCCCGATCTTGTTGGGTGGTGGAGGCTGGACGATGGCTCTGGAAATACTGTTATCGATCTGTCCGCTTCCGGCAATGACGGGACCATCCACAATCCAATGGGCGGCTTAGGCACTAACGGTACGGTCTGGGTCGAAGACACGGAGCGAGGCATGGTCATGAGCTTCAGCGGAGGAGACGACGGCAGCGGTGCTTATGTTGCTACCGACATGATTATTCCGAAAATGACCTTTGAAAACGATTTTACGTGGGCATTCTGGGCCAAGCAGGAAGGAGATGGAACAGGCGTCAACAAAGTAATTATAGGCAATCGTTACGGGGGCGATCCAGCGCCTCAGTTCATTAAGTTCACACCAACCAAGTTTGAGTTCTACAATAACGACACCGCATATATAGATAGTTTTACCTATGCCGAACCCCTCCCCGCCGGCATCTGGATGCATCATGCTGTCGTAAAGGATGGAGGAACTTTGACCTACTATCGGGATGGCGAGGCAATTGCGAGTGTTAATCCTACGAGGACGATTGAAGAGAATCCCTTTTCCATGGGTGGCGACGCCACCAATGCCACGGAGATGTGGAGTGGCTACTTGAGCGACGTGCGCCTCTACACGAAGGCGCTTTCCGCAGCAGAAATTCTCGGTGCTATGCAGG
>CAZTDF010000209.1:6352-7619 GCA_964612465.1 uncultured Pirellulales bacterium | reverse complement strand
GAGTACGCAGAGAAAATATTAAATTAATCTCTGCGATCCCTGCGGTCTCTGCGGTAATTTTTTTAGCTCATCCTGAAAGATCCGGCACAATATACGGCTCGCGGTAAAATCCGCGGGCCAGGCGATTGGCCGGCTCGCTGTCCTTGAAACACTCGTTTTCCCGGTCGATTCGGAGCCACGGCCCAAGCGTTACAGTTCCAGCGTCAACGTCGATTTCGTGGGCAGCCAGGTGCTCCAACAGCCTATCGAGCATTTCACCAAAGAACGGCACATTATCAACCTGGGCACGCATTTCTTTTGCGGAGGCCTTCTCGCCGAGACGGTACGAAATGTTGCCGGTATGGCAGACGGCGGTTGAGAGGTGGCCTTCGAGCACCTCGGCGTTGAGACCTTCGGCGCCGCTGCTGCGAATCGCCTCGATGAAGTTCACGAAATGGTCACCGCCGCCGCTGAACGACTTGATTTGTTTTCCTTCGTTGTCCCACGCGATGCCGCGATAAAGGCTCACCGATCCGCCCTCGCAATTGACGATTACGCCTACACGCTCGCCGCGGAACGCGGGCATTTCCTTCGAATCCTTCGCCTTCTGCAGATTGTGGACCTCATAAAGTATCGGGGCTGTTGGAAAGTCGTAATAGATGATCTGCGTGTTGGGGACATCGCACGCATCGTTGAATACGAACCGGCCGCCGATGCTCATTACCCGTCGGGGCAGCATTTTTTCGCCCAGGCACCAGCGGGCCACGTCCACCTCGTGCACGCCCTGATTGCAGGATTCGCCGTCGCCGGTATTCCAATCGAAGCTGCAATCGTACTGGAGCCGGTCGCGGTAGATCGGCACTTTTTTCGCCGGGCCGCACCAGAGATCGTAATCGACCGTATCGGGAATCGGCAACGGCGTGTCACGCTTGCCACACGAAACACGCGGCTTGTTGGCAAAGGCGGTGACATATTTGATCTTGCCGAGGTTGCCTTCGCGGATCCATTTAATCGCCTGGGTGATTAAATTCTCCGAGCGGTGCTGCGTGCCGCACTGGACGATACGATTGTACTTTCGGGCAGCGTTGACCATCTGCCGGCCTTCCCATATGTAATGGGACAGCGGCTTTTCTACGTAGACGTGCTTGCCCGCCTGGCATGCCCAGATTGTGCTGAGTCCGTGCCAGTAGTTCTGGGTGGCGTTGCCGATTACGTCGATATCCTTACGGTCGAACATCTCGCGCATGTCAACATATTGCTCGACGCCGTGGCTGAATTTCAATTGGAT
>CAZTDF010000209.1:2791-6252 GCA_964612465.1 uncultured Pirellulales bacterium | reverse complement strand
TTGTCTTTCGAAGTCATGATTACATCCTGCTATTAACAGATATTCTCCGTCAGCACAATACCCATTCCTTACTGCTATCTGATCTTACATTATGATGAGTAAAGGTATGTTGTCAATCACCTGTGAATGGATTATAATTCTTTACAGCCGGGCAGTTACTAATTTGGGATTAGATCAAAGGGACAGAGAAGTGCAACCTCTGGTTATTTTCGGCTTTATTGCAATCTTTGCCGTCGTGGCAGTACTGGGCTATATCAGCTCTCTTAAACGACGCGAGGCAATGGCCGCCGTAGCAGCGAAGCTCGGCCTGCAATTTATGCCTCACAAAGACAGGTACATGCCCAAGCGCTATCGCTTTCTGGACAAACTGCGGCGAGGCTCAAATCGCTACGCTTTCAATGTCCTTTCCGGCAGCTATCAGGGATACGAAATACTGCTGTTCGATTACCATTATAAAACCGGCTCCGGCAAGAATACCCATCATTACTACCTGTCTTTCTTTATCCTCCACCTACGGGTATCTTTTCCGGAGCTTATCATCGGCCCGGAGGGGATTTTCTCGAAGATCGCCCAGGCCGTCGGATACGATGACATCGATTTCGAGTCGCACGAATTCAGCCGTAAGTTCTGCGTCCGCTCGAAGGATAAGAAGTTCGCATACGATGTGTGCAACGCCCGGATGATTGAGTACCTCTTATCCAATACCGATCTGAGCATAGAAATCGAGGACAAAGTGCTGGCCATCTCGTTCAACTCGCGGTTGGCGCCGGAGCAAATAGAACCGAATCTGAATCGACTCAATACCGTCCGGTCGCTGCTGCCGGACTATCTGTTTACCGGGAGATAATTATGGGGCCAATGCTGATAGTAATCGGTGTCGTCTTCTTTCTGCCGATCGTTTATGTTGTCCTGACGTACAATACGCTCGTCGCTTTGCGGAACCATATTCGGGATGCGTGGGGCAATATCGACACGGAGCTCAAGCGCCGGTACGATTTGATTCCCAACCTGATAGCAACGGTCAAAGGATACGCTGCACATGAAAAAGAAATTTTCGAGCGTGTCACTCAACTGCGCGCGCAATGCCTGGCCGGCCGGGGCCCTGTCCAGCAGCAGGCCGTGAATGAAACACAGTTGGTCGTCGCCCTTCAGCAGCTTTTAGGCGTCGTCGAGAACTACCCCCAGCTCAAAGCCGACCGGAATTTCTTAGAGCTGCAAAAGGAGCTGGTCAATACCGAGGATCGCATCCAGGCCGCCCGCCGATTCTTCAACGGGAACGTGCGTGACTATCGCAACAAGTGTGAAACCTTCCCGAGCAGTATCATCGCCAGCGCGTTCGGCTTTCAGCGGGAGGATTACTTCCAGGTGAGCCCATCCGTTCGCGAGGTGCCGGACGCGGATTTTGGTTAATCATGCAACTGCCTTTTTACCGCCTGGGCATGAATTAGCTCGAATACGGCCTTGATGAATTCACCGTCCAGGTCGAGCCGCCCGGCCTTGGCTATATGGTCCTTCAGAAGGTTCTCCCATCGGTTAATCTGAAGCACGGAAATACTGTGCTGCTGCTTGAGCTTGCCTATCTCCTCGACCCACCTGAACCGCTCGGCCAGGTCCTGCATGATTTGCGAATCCACGTGACTGATCTCGGTACGCAGGCGGGCTATCTTCGCCTTTACCTGTTTGTCCGTTATCGTTGTGTTTCGTGCCCTGAGCCTGTCGAGCAGCTCGATCAAAACTTTGGGCGTAATCTGCTGCTTCGAATCGCTCAACGCACGGTCGGGATCGATGTGAGTCTCTATCATGAGACCCTCGATACCCAAATCCAGCGCCGTCTGGGAGATGGGTTCAATGTAATCCCGGCTGCCGCCTATATGGCTCGGGTCGCAAATAATCGGCAGGTTCGGGAGAAGTCTTTTCAGCTCGATAGGAATCCGCCAGTTCGGACTGTTGCGATATTCCATCTCCACGAAAGTCGAGAAGCCCCGATGTACGGCGGCAAGTTTTTTTATGCCGGCCTGATACAGCCTTTCGATCGCCCCCAGCCAAAGGCCAAGCTCGGCGTTGATAGGATTCTTCACAAGAACCGGCACATCAACCCCTTTCAGGGCGTCGGCAATCTCCTGCACCATGAACGGATTTACCGTCGTTCTGGCCCCGATCCATAGAATGTCAACGTCATTATCGAGACAAAGCTCGATGTGGCGCGAGTTTGCCACTTCGGTCGTGGTCAGCAGAGAAGTCTCGGTCTTAACCGCCCTGAGCCATTTTAGGCCAATCTTGCCGACACCTTCGAAGCTGTTCGGGCGCGTACGGGGTTTCCACAGGCCGGCACGAAAAACCTTCACGTGGGGGCAGCTTGCAAATCCCCTGGCTGTTGAAAGGACCTGCTCTTCGGACTCGGCGCTGCATGGCCCAGCTATTACCCAGGGAATCCTGTCGAATTTCAACCACGTCGAGATTTCCGGCAAATTCCGGCTCAATTTCTTAAGGTTATCCGGCATCGATCTGCAAGGCCTCTAAATAAAAACTATTTTTTCTGTTTCCAAACGTAACGTTTCACATATAACGCAACCATTCCAAACATCCTGTACATCAATTATAACCTAAAATACGCAGTAATTCAATTGCGCCAGACTGTTCGGATATCTTTAAGCAGCTATTACGCTGATATCGGCAAAAGTCACGTCAAGATTGTTGCAATATGAAGATATTTTCAGTATTTTAGGAAGATTGTTACTAAGGGCACTGGCTGACGTGCAGTTTCGATTGAGAAGGACGGCTGAAATATTTTTATTCCCCTATATTCAGGAGATCGTTATGAAATGCTGTAGACTGTTGATTCTGGTTGTATGTATCGCTCTGATAGGTTTTAATGGACTTCTTGTGTATTCAGGCGAGCAAAACAAAAAGAGCGATGGGTTCCGCAATGAGTTTATCAGGAACTTCCGCCGGACCGGGCTGAACACCACGCCCGGCGATGCCATGATGCTGCGAATTCTGGTCGAAAGCTCAGGGGCCAAACGTGGGATCGAAGTGGGATCGGCCAGCGGCTTCGGAGCCGTCAATATGGGAATCGCTTTCGAGCGAACCGGCGGGCACCTTTACACGCTGGAAATCGACCCTCGAAGCGCCAAAGTGTGCCGGGACAACTTACAGAAGGTCGGCCTGGAAAATACTGTTACCTGCATAGAAGGCGACGCCCTTAAAACGCTGCCGACTCTTGAAGGCAAGTTCGATTTTGTTTTCATCGACGCTGTGAAACAGGATTACCTGAAATATCTCAAGCTGATCGAAGCGAAGCTCAAACCCGGCTCCGTGGTCGTCGCCGACAACGTTATTCGTTCGGCCAGGGCGATGAAGGATTTTCTGGATTATATCCAAAACAGTCCCGACTACGACACGGTCACTATCAGGGCCTCTATGGAGAAAAACGACGGCATGACAATAAGCTACAAAATCAG
>CAZTDF010000209.1:0-2691 GCA_964612465.1 uncultured Pirellulales bacterium | reverse complement strand
GCCTGCGTGACTTCGGTTTTAACGTCAAAGCCCTTCTGCCTGAGCGTCTCGATCAGTTTGACGGCGGTGTTCTTCTGCTTTTCGTCAAGATAGAAAATCCCCGAGCGATATTGCGTGCCGATGTCAGGACCCTGGCGATTCAATTGCGCGAAGTCGTGCGTCTCAAAAAACAGCCGGGCCAGTTCCTCATAACTTGTCTTTGACGGATCGTAGACTACCTCGACCGCCTCGGCGTGACCCGTCTTGTCCGTACAGACCTGCTTGTAAGTAGGATTCTCAACATTACCGCCGGTGTAGCCTACCGCTGTCGAGATAACACCGGGGACCTTCTGGAGGTGATACTCCGTACCCCAGAAACAGCCCGAAGCAAAAATCGCCCTTTCGGTCCGGTTTTCTTCGGCCGGAGCAAAATCCATCGAAACCGAGTTCACACAATAGCGTGTATTCTTGGGCGTGTATCCCTCGCCGGTAAAGACGTGCCCGAGATGAGCGCCGCAGTTCGTGCAGATAATTTCCGTCCGAAGGCCGTCGGCATCCGGCACTTTCGTTACGGCCTGGGCCTTCTGGTCGTCAAAGCTCGGCCAGCCGCACGACGACTTGAATTTGGAGGACGAATCGAATAACACTTCGCCGCAACGCTTGCAGGTATATACTCCATCTTCGAAGTGCTTGTCGTACTTGCCCGTGAAAGGCATTTCGGTCCCTTTATTTACGATCACCCGTTCTTCTTCGGGCGTTAGTTTCTTATACATGGTCTTGTCCCCATAGAAAGCAATTTCATCCACGAAAATATCCGCCTCGAATTCTCTGCCAATAGCAACAACGGCTATGCTTTTCAGCGTCCTGGTATTGAGCGGACTTCCCAGAGAATACGGCCTAAACAGTGTAAACGGAATCTTTATCTCCTGCCACTGCCCGTTTGCGGAAAACACCGCCTGGTAGAACTGCTGGGCCAACCGTGTATCCGCCGTTCGCAGGTGGACGGCATACTGCTGGGCGTTGCCCTTAGCGAGCAGCTTAATGCCCGTAAACCGGCGAGCGTCGAAACTCCTGCCTTCGGGATTAAAGCCCGTTCTGGCCTGGATGAAACCGCCGTTATTGGCCAGAGACACCGCGCCGGTCATGTGCATGGTCGAACGCTCGTCATCGCTGATAAACTCGATTTTCCCGGATGAGACTCCGCCCATCACGCGGTCGCTGACAAACTGCCAGTTGGTGCCGAAGCTCTTTTTCGAGCCTACTGAGGAAAAATCGTCGATAAGCATTGTTTTGGGCGGAATTTTGGCTTTATGTGGCGGAACCAAAGTGCCGCCGATCGCAACGGCAACAAAAAGAAGTGCAATGGGCAGCCATCGTGAAGCAATTGAGTATTCTCGAAGTTTCATATTCGGACTCCCTAAATTTTCTTAACAAAAGTCTTTGCTGTTTAATACTACCTATCGACAGGATTTGTTTGAGCAAAAATGCCGACATTTCATAATCTCCGTCCCTGCCGCATCTTCTCACAGTCTCGGCGATCTGCCGGGAATCCATTGTCGGAATAAACATATCTGATATATTCATACGGATAAAATTCGACAAGCCAAACCAGGGGAAAAGAAACTGCCGACTTTGAACTAAGAAAACATGCAAAGAAAACGATGCCGGTTTAAGTCAAACGAAAGAGCACGGCCTTGTAACGGCTACCTGCACCCGGAAATTCTCGAACGCCGCAGAAACACGGTTAGATGAATCCCGGTGAGCGGCCCGGCCTGGCCTGGCCGGATAATTCGTCAAATGCTCTCATACGTCATTTTCTTACGGTGAGTCTATTGCAGGTTTCTTCCATCCGCCAGATAGCGCTGTCAACAATCTCGCTCATCTCGTCGACATCCTCGTAGCCCGATCTTAGTATCGCCTCGTACTTTTTCATCTTGCTTATCAGTCGCTCACTCTCATCTTCGTCGTAAGCTTGCCCATGCGCAGCCTCGAACTCGTTCAATCGTGCAACAGCATTCCGGATATCCGTCAGGACTTGTTTGATTTGCTCGAAGGGTTCTGCCTGTTCCGGGCCGAATCGCGTGATAAAGCGGGCTTTCACGGACTCCAGCGCATCGAATATCTCCGCTCGCTGTTTGAGCCGTTTCTTTACGGTGTCAACCAGACCTGTCAGACTTTCTTTAGCATCTGAATCCAGGCTGCTTCGAATAGCGGCGATGGCTTCTCCAGCCTCATAGAACAGGCCCAGGACATCTTCCGCAAGTTCTATCCGCCGCTCACGGGCACTGTCGGCCCTGACAGAATCAATCGCTCCCTTTACAGATTTAATATCAGCCTTAAACGATTCAATCTCCACATTGACCGATTCAATTTCCGCATTGACGGATTTAATTTCCGCCTTAACGGATTCGATATTTTGTGCTATCTCTCCAATATCCTGCTTTGTTGCGAAATCATTTGTTTTTGATCGCACGTATCTCTTAAAGAACCGTATGCCGGCCAATATCGTCACTAATATCACAGCCTGACAAATTAGAATGGCAATTTCCACTTTTCACCTCCTGACCATCCAGCCTTTAGTCTCCATTAGAGGTAATCTCGTCTACCTTGTCGCTACATGAGTTTAGTCTTGCCGGGCATTGAAACCGGCCGAACGGGAAGGTCGCCGAGCTCGTATTTCTCCGGCGACAGATCGAGTTTCGAGGCCTTCAT
>CAZTDF010000208.1:0-7682 GCA_964612465.1 uncultured Pirellulales bacterium | reverse complement strand
CAGGCAAACTCATCTCTATTCCCGTACTCGGAGGTTTGCATCACACTTATATACGCGTATCTGCATGATCAGAAAGGCTTCTGACAGTCCGATCAATATTGCCGGCCCAATTCGTAAATCGTAATCGCTGATTTGGTGCAGAAAAATTTTTCTGTTTTCGTACAATTACGTAACTTGGGCCACTTCCCAATACCGGGTTTTTATAGCTGCCTGATGCGGACATTACGGAACCAGACGTTGGCATTGTGGTCCTGGAATCCGATATGTCCTTCGCGCTTGAAATCCTTCAAAGCAGTTCGAAACTTGTTCTTCGAGCCTTCGCGGTCGGGGTTTTTATTTGGCTCGGTCCATCGGTTCAGGTCCATATCGATGATTTGCTCGCCGTTGAGCACGATGCCGATCTTATTATCCTTAGCGGTAATCGTGACGTGGTTCCACTGCCCGTCCTTAGTCATTTCCCTGCTGGGAGCCAGAGCATCGTAAACCGCGCCGCAGCTATGCTTGCTCGGATTGTCGAGACGTTTATAGACCTGCATTTCGATACCGGTCTGGACGCAGTCCTTTGGATTGTCAGTGCGGAAGAAGACGCCGCTGTTGCCCTCGGTCTTGAACTGAAGATCGAGAACGAAGTCGCCGAAGCGTTCTTTGGTCCAGATCATGCCGGCTTTGGGCTTCATGGTCAGCACACTGTCTTCGATTATCCATCCGGCACTTGGTTTGCCGCCGCCGTCATTCTGCCACTTGTTTAGATCCGAGCCATCAAAAAGAATTTGCCATCCGGTTTTATCAGCAAGGTTTCCGCCGCCGTTCAACAAAATATCCATTCGAGGCGTCTTATGATTGTAGGGCTTCAACAGGATATCCAGGTCACCGTCGCCATCCAGGTCGCCGAGCTTGCCCTCATGGATTCCCTGGCCGTGCGAGGCAACGGTTTCTTTGAAATGCCCTTCGCCATCGCCGTACCAGATATATATTCTGGCGTTGTCACCGGCACCGGGATTACCCATCTCGCCGATGAAGATGTCCAGGTTGCCGTCGCCGTCAACGTCTCTTATCTCACAGGTGTGGCCGTGGATGACCTTGCGTAATACATGCATTTTCCATCCGTCGCCGGTCCACTGGTACCACCGGGCCTGGCCATCCATATCGCCGGGTGAAAAGACCACCTCGGGACGCCCGCCCTTGACCAACTGGCCCGCGGCACATTGTGTAAACGCCATCTCGGCATCAATTACGTTCTCTTTGAATTCGTTGCCGCCGGTATGTTTGAACCAACGCCCTCCGCCAACGAGATCGACTTTACCGTCCAGGTCGATATCGACCGGAATGGATGGAAAACCTTCCCGTTCCTGCCCCGACGACCATTCATAAATCGTAGCCGATGGCCAGGGGCCGGTCGATTTTGGATTCGACGGGATCTCAAAAAACAAAAGTCTTTTAGCCCCTTGATTCCACGAGACAAATTCCACCCGCCCGTCCCCGTCGAAGTCTCCGACGGTCTGGTCGTGATGCTTCCTGCTGCCGGAATTTTTGATATGCCGGCACGTCCAGGGCTTCGAGAAATCGGGATACGGATTCTCCCACCACCAGATAGCGTTGCCGCTATAGTCCTGACCAAGGATAATATCCAGGTCACCGTCTTGGTCGATATCGCAATAGTCGCCGCCCGCCTCGGGATTTTTTCTCGTATCGTCAATCACGAATTTGTCCCAGCCTTTTCCGTTGTACTTATACCAGACCACGGACGGCGTTTGTGTTCGCTCGCCCACGACGAAGTCATTGACACCATCTTTGTCGATGTCCAGTATCAGACAACACGTCTGCTCCTTGCCGTCGTTCGGGGTCGGCATATCGCCGGTCGAGCTGCTTTTACGCTGCCACGCCGCCTCGGCATTTGCAGCAGCCAGACAAAAAACCACAATCAACAGCAGCGTTATTGCCGCACCTGATGCGTTCCTGTTAAAGAATGGACATCCTGTTTCACTGTTGGTTCTTTTTGTTTCCCTCTTCATTTCCATACTCCTTCAATTGAGATTTTCAATATAGTTCAACCTGCTGATCCGCTATATTACCAGATCGGCGCCGAAACGTCTATCCGGGTCCGTACAAAACCAGAGGTTGACGTAACATCTTTGTCAGAGTAGTCTATGGCAGCAATAGTGAAGTTGACTGAATAACTGATTCTGCTCCGGCAATACGAGCAGAAAATAGGAAGACACAAATTATAAACGTTCCCTTAAAACAAAAAACCATTATCCAGGCAATCGTACTCTCGACGTTATTTTTTGCCGCTCAGCATGTCCGGGCCCAGGGCACGCGCAGCGACTATCAGCGGGCGATGAATCTGCGCGAAACAACCGCTAATAAAGTGTTCAAAGACAGGGTAACCGCCCACTGGCTGAAGGACAATAAGCGGTTCTGGTATCGTAACGATTTACCTGAGAACAAACGTGCGTTCATTTTCGTCGATGCCGAACGGGGAATCCGTCGGGATGCATTTGACCATAAAAAACTTGCCGCGTCGCTGGCAAAGGCCGCCGACCAACAGATACAGGCCGAGAAGCTTGCTATCGACCGTTTGACATTCGACGAAACCGGCTCATCGCTTACGTTCAGCTACGATGGCAGTTGGTGGAAATGCGATTTGAGTTCATACGAAATCGAAGCGGTATCAAGAGATGAACGGGCAACCTCGTCACTTGAGCCGCTCCGACGGTATCGACCAAGCCGGCAAACCGGCGAGGAAACATCCATCACCTTTATCAATCGCACGGACAAGGATGTTGACATCTATTGGATAGACTCCGAGCGGCAGCGAAAACACTACGCCACTGTAGCCACCGGCGACCAGCATCGCCAGCACACTTTTGCCGGGCACGTCTGGCTCGTAACGGACAAGGATGGCAAACCGCTGGTCACGTTCATGGCAACTGAAGATGCCGCCGATGCAGTAATAGATGAACAGACGATACGTGAGGCCGCTACCAGAAGAGAACGGGGAGAACCAAGGAGCCCAAGATCGCGAGCACAGTCTCCCGACGGCAAATGGTCGGCGTCCATCAAGGACTATAATCTTTACGTGCGTAATCTCGAAACGGATGAAGAGATAGCATTTACCGAGGACGGCACTGAAGAGGATGCCTATTCGGACCGGTTCCATTGGTCGCCCGATTCGACTAAGCTTCTCGTGCTGCGCACGCGCAAAGGCGACGAGCGAAAAGTTTATCTGATCGAGTCGTCTCCTGATGACCAGTTGCAGCCCAAGCTCCATAATTACTCTTATCTTAAACCCGGCGACCAGATTGCGATCGACAAACCGCACCTTTTCCACCTCTCCGAAAAAAGCCACGTCGTAATCCCGGACGAGCTGTTCCCAAATCCCTGGAGTATTTCAGAGATTCGCTGGTCGCCTGATTCAAGCCGGTTCACGTTCCTCTATAACCAGCGCGGCCACCAGGTGTTGCGCATCATCAGTGTGGATGCCGCGACGGGCCGGCCCCGTGTCGTCGTCGATGAACAGAGCAAGACTTTTATCGACTACTCCGGCAAGCAATTCAGTCATTACATCGACGAGACAAACGAAATCATCTGGATGTCGGAGCGGGACGGCTGGAACCATCTCTATCTCTACGATGCCGAGACGGGAAATGTCAAAAACCAGATAACCAGTGGCACGTGGGTAGTCCGCCGAGTCGATAACGTGGACGAAGAAAAGCGGCAAATCTGGTTCCAGGCCGGCGGAATTCGGCCCGATCAGGATCCTTATTACATCCATTTCTGCCGTATAAACTTCGACGGCTCCGGTTTGGTGGTTCTGACTCGCAGCAATGGCACACATGACATTACTTTTTCACCCGACCGGCGTTTTTTCCTCGACCGATGGTCCCGCGTCGATCAGCCGCCGGTGACGGAGCTTCGCAGCACCGATGACGGAAAGCTCATCTTCGAGCTGGAACGGGCCGATTGGAGTATGCTGCAGGCAACGGGCTGGCGAGCAGCCGAGCGATTTGTCGCAAAAGCCCGGGACGGTAAAACGGACATCTACGGAATTATTATCCGCCCGAGCAATTTCGATCCCGGCAACGAATACCCCGTAATCGAGAAAATTTATGCCGGCCCGCAAGCCGCCTTCGTGCCGAAATCTTTCGGGCTCCAGACTCGTGAGCACGCGATCGCCGAGTTGGGTTTCATCGTTGTTCAAATCGACGGCATGGGTACGTCGTACCGCTCAAAGGCGTTTCACGATGTGTGCTGCAAGAATCTCGGCGACTCAGGCTTTCCCGACCGGATTCTGTGGATGAAGGCTGCCGCTAAGAAATATCCGTATATGGACCTGGCGCGAGTCGGCATATATGGCGGCTCGGCCGGCGGCCAGAGCGCTCTGCGCGGTTTGCTGGCGCACGGCGAGTTCTACAAAGTCGGAGTCGCCGACTGCGGCTGCCACGATAACCGAATGGACAAGATCTGGTGGAACGAGCTGTGGATGGGCTGGCCCATCGGCCCGCATTACGAAGAACAATCGAACGTCACTCAGGCGCACAAACTGCAGGGCAAACTGCTGCTGACCGTTGGCGAACTTGACAGGAACGTAGATCCCGCCTCAACCATGCAGGTCGTTAACGCGCTTATCAAAGCGGACAAAGATTTCGATATGCTGATAGTACCGGGCGGCGGCCACGGCATTGGAGGAAGCCCCTACGCCAGCCGGCGGCGCATGGATTTCTTCGTGCGTCACCTGCTCGGAGTCGAACCGCGCAGCCTGCCGTAAAATTGACAAGTCGTCAGTTCGACAGGTCTTTTATGTAAATATCCTTGTAGCAGATTCTCAGCAGATCGCCCGTGTGTATCTGCAGCGCGATATGGCCTAAAAGTCCAACATTCCGCATCTTATGCACATCGTCATCGAGCACGCCGGTGCCGTCGTATTCTGTGACATTCACACCATTCAGGTGGGCAGTGACCCTGGTGCCGACCGCTTTGATTTCGAAATCATTCCAGCCGGGTCCTTCATCGCTGTAATAAAAGACCATAGTCTGCGGCGCCATTGACGGATCGACCCACTGCCCCTTCGGGACATCGGGATAAAGCCAGCATTGGACGCCTCTTGTTTCGTCCCAGATCATGCCGGTTCGCCAGGGGCCGGGCGGGTTTATATCGACCTGGGGGCCGTCCAGCCAGCCCGCCTGATCGTCGTACCGGCTGCGAATTTGGATCCCGCTGTTGCCCGGATTGTCGCTATACGCCTGGAAACGCAGGCGCAGGATAAAGTCGCCGTATTGCTGTTCCGTGAGCAGCCAAATGTAATCATGCTCCTTGCCGGCCATCGAATCTGCGAGTATCGTCCCATTCTCCACTCGCCAGAATTCCTTGCTTGAGTCGGCCGGTTTGCATTTAACCACCCATCCGGTCAGGTCTTTTCCGTTAAATAACGACTCCCATTTATCGTCCTCGGAACAAAGATCACACTGCCGGCAACCGGTACCGACGGCGATTGCAGCCAAAGCCGCAACAATCATGCCGGATCGGTTTAAAAATCCTCTTCTATTCATCAAAGTTCCCTTATAAGAATACTAATTTGATTTCCATGCCAACGCTGCACTTACCTCATATATCTTAACCGAATCGAGCATTTATAGCCAACATCTTTGCCGGCTCGACCGGCGGTGAAAATATTCGGCGTGTAGTCCCATATTTTTCCGGCTATCAGAATAGAAACTCGAAGGCAAAAAAAAAGTCCTGAAGCGGCTTATTTTTGTTCGGTTTTTGTTTGGGTAAATTGGTGTGCCCTGCCGATAGAACATTTGCGACTAAACGAATTTGAAGAATCGTGTCGAGGGCGTCTCGCCCTCGAATCGCGGGCTTCAAGCCCGCGACACGACCCGGGAATCAAAAAAATATGATATCAGACAGAGAAAAACAAGCTGAGCCGCTCTGCAAGTTCGGGCCCGGCGGCGATTTCGTCGCTTCCTGGCAGCCGGAACCTTCCGAGCACCCGGATGTTCTGGCGAGATTGCTTGGCTCGGCGGCCGAGGCGCTCGCCGCTGCATTCGGCCTTAAGCGTGCCAGTACGGATGTGCCTTTGAGCAGCAGCTTTTGTCCTGACGAACCGACCGTCCGTAACACGGAGAAATTAAACGATGCGACCCAGAACAGCACAGCCCGCGATTCAACTGACGCCGCGCCAGTTCCAGCTCCTGCAAATGGTAGCCCGTTTCCAGGAGAACCGCTGCTATTCCCCGACCTTGGCCGAAATGGCCTGCGAATTAGAAATCAGCCGAAGCACCGTGTTCGAGCACCTCGCCGAGCTGCGAAAAAAGGGCCTGCTTTCAGGATACCAAAACAAGGCTCGCTCTTTGAAGGTCAGCTCGCAAGGGCAAGAATTGCTTAGCGAGCTGTCAGGTCAAAGCTCTCCAACTAATGCCACAGAGGCCGGGGGCATCCCGTTAGCCGGCAGTGTCGCGGCCGGTGTGCCCGTCGAAGCCATAGAGAACGTCGAATTACTGTCGCTGACCTCGGCCTTCGGCTCCGGCGATGACATATTCGCTCTTGAGGTCGCCGGCGATAGTATGATCAATGAGGACATCCGCCAGGGCGATTACGTTATCTGCCGCCGGTGCCGCGTCGCCGATGACGGCCAGTTGGTCGTCGCTATTGTCGATGATGAGAATGCGACACTCAAGAGATTCTACAAAGAGAAACACCAGGCCCGGCTCCAGCCTGCCAACGATGATTATCAGCACGTGTCGCGGGCATCTTGCCCGCGATTCGAGGGCGGGACGCCCTCGACACGTGACTATGTCAGGCTCCAGCCCGCTAACGATGATTATCAACCAATCTACACGGATAACTGCCGAATCGAGGCGATCGTCATCGGATTGATCAGAAAGCTCTGACCGAATTTCGCCCTGAGCCTAACGTGAAGTTCAGAGTCTATGGGATAGTTATTTCTGAGCTTTCTTAGCCCGGATTAAGGAATTCATAAACTCGTCCCGATGTACCAATGCCACCTCACCAAAGCCGGCCTCACAAAGATCTTCACGGTATTCATCGAAACTATAAGTCCCGCCCCCATCGGTCGCGACCAGCATGTTAATAGCAAACAAAGCTCCGGCTACCGGGCTCGTATGGGAAGGATCCATAACCATATCGCGTATGACTATAGCGCCGTCATCGCTAAGAGCTGTGTGAACTCTGGCGAAGAGCTCCCGATTCTGCCGCCTTGAGTTCTGATGGCATATAGCACCAAGCCAGGCCAGGTCCGCACCCTCCGGCAACGCATCGGTGTTATAATCGCCTCCCACAAGGGTCACTCTGTCACTCAATCCCGCCTCTGCGAATTGTTGCTTAGCTATCGATACCACCGCCGGCAGGTCAAACAACGTCGCAACAGACACGGGAACGGCGCGAAGAAACGCAATCGTCCAAGTGCCCGGCCCGCCGCCGACATCGAGCACATGATGGAAATTAAACGGCCGCAACATGTCAATCACGCCGGCAGCGACAGGTCTGGAGATAGTATTCATAGCGCCGATAAAGTCCTCCTGGTCGCCGTCGGCACCGCGAACACTCGGAGCGGTTTCTGCGCATTTTCCCGTTTGTGTCACCTTCGACAGCTCGGCCCAGCGACGAAGGCAATTGGCCTGATGACGAAGCATGGGCAGGACATTGTCGGCTGATTGCTC
>CAZTDF010000207.1:0-7727 GCA_964612465.1 uncultured Pirellulales bacterium | reverse complement strand
CAATGAATATATCCGGCATTGTTAGTCTTTACATGGCGATCTTATAGGCCGTGCATCTAAGCTTTGTGGGACAAAATATGCAAAAAACATTATCAGGAGACTAACACTTTACTTTTTTATGCCGAATTGCTATAATATAGGCAAGATACTATTCAGTTTTTATGTTAACTTAGCTAATTCAAGTACCGATATAACACTTGAAATTCACGAAAGTTGTACCTAATGAAAGGGGACAACAAAGGAGAGGATTGAGAATCTTTAGGACGATCTTTTCCGTTGTTTTGCCGAAAGATACGAGGAGATATACAATGAAAAAACTTCTGAATATCTCGCTTCTTTTACTGGTGTTTTGCTTGTCTGGTTCCTTAAGCTGCAAAAGCCTTTTCCGACCTAAACAACAGAAGGTTAAGGCAGCGGCTGTACCGGGCCTCAGTGCCAGTGATTTTTTCAGGACCGAGACTCGAAAAGCCGTAGCTATGGCTCAGGCACAACCATTACCTACCGCTATGAGAAAAATTCCAGGTCCTGCACCTACGGGACTCGTAGCAGTAAGTGCTCCGGGATCTTCTGTCATCTCAAGGACATATCCGTGGCCTGAATGCGGGATTGTACAGTTGGACAAAATCATGCCGAACGAAGTCGGCCTGAACAGATCGTTCAACTACACAATCAAAATCACAAACCTGACTGAATCGATGCTCACTGGTATCGTAATCAACGAACAACTACCGGAAAATTTCAAATACATGAGCAGCAATCCGTCGGCAAGACAAGTGGAAACAAAGCTTATCTGGGATATATCGTCGCTCGGGCCGAAGGCACACAAACAATTTACAGTTTCCGGTATGGCCACATACACAGCACCTCTTAAACACAGTACGACTGTCATCACACCTGTAATTCCAGCCACTGCCGTTATAGAAGTTATCCAGCCCGAGTTGAAGCTGACAAAGACCGCACCGGCTGATGTCCTGCTTTGTGATCTTATTCCTGTAAGATATGTGGCGACCAACTCCGGGACGGGATCCATACAGAATGTCAAAATCATAGAAAATCTTCCTACGGGACTACGAACCACCGAAGGCAAGAGCCAACTGGTATTCGATGCAGGCACTCTGGGATCCGGCCAATCCCGGCAATTCACATCCGAACTGCGAGCCACTCAAACGGGTACATTTGTAAGCAGTGCAGTGGCAAGTTCGACAACCGGCCTGAGTGTCGAATCGGCTGCAACTACGACATCCGTAGGTATGCCTGTACTAACAATCAACAAGACCGGACCCGATCGCCTGTATATCGGTCGTTCGGCTTCCTATGAAATAACGATTAGAAATAATTCAGACGTATCTGCGAAAAACGCCATCTTAGAAGACACTATCCCCGACGGAGTAACCGGAGTCAAGGCCACCGCCGGCGCAAAGCTTTCAGGATCAAAACTGGTCTGGGAGTTCGGCACTCTGGAACCTAATAGCTCGAAAAACGTACGCGTAACTTACACTCCAACTAAAGCGGGCACTCTGATAAACAGCGCAACGGCTACGGCTTACTGTGCAGAGGCTGCCACTTCGACAATGAGAACGTCGGTGACCGGAATTCCCGCGCTGTCATTGGAGGTCGTCGATATCGAAGACCCGGTCAGAACCGGGACTCGTGCGACATATGTGATCCGGGTTGAGAATCAAGGCTCAGCTACCGCCACGAACATTCGGATCGCATGCATTTTGGAAAACAACGTTCAATACATTTCTTCAGCCGGTGCAACTGCCGGCTCAACACAGGGTCAGACTGTGAGATTCTTCCCGCTGGGCAACCTTGCTCCACAGGCCCAAGCGGCCTGGCGCGTGGTCGTCGAGGCTGTAAGACCGGGAGATGTACGCTTTAAGACCATCATGAACGCCGACCAGCTTAGCCGGCCGGTGGAAGAAACAGAGTCAACACATATTTACGATTAGCTATAACGATAGTAAAATACGGCACCACAGCGCAACTTGCGTTGTGGTGCCTTCATAATAATCCGAACTGCCTGATTAACCACTATGATGACCGCTCTTTCTCATGCCCTTTGAACAGCTCCGGGCCAATGTAAAAAGAAACATTATAAAGTTATTTTACTTGACAAACATCATTGTTTAATCTTATAATACATATGTTGTGAGTGCAGTTCAGCGGTTTCGCTATAGCGCTACCCGCGGTAATGCGCAAAAAGGCACATCGCAACAGGGAGGCAGGCCCAAAATTAGTTTTTATAATTGCCTGTGCCTCCCTTTTTTTGTATAATTCCTGCCGATACTTTTTAGGAGGCTTAATATGCGAGTAACGGAATTTCTGGACAAGTCGGCAGTTCACTACGAGGTGAGCGAACATCCGCCCGCTTTCACAGCGCAGCAAATGGCGGCGGCCGAGCACGAGCAGGGCAAGTACGTGGCCAAACCGGTGATAATCAAGGCCGACGGCAAATACTTAATGTGCGTACTTGCCGCGTGCTACAAGATTGACTTAGGCGCGTTGAAAAAGCAGCTCGGCGCCAGGTCTGTCGATTTAGCAACGGAAAAGGAAATCGGAAGCATCTTTGACGATTGCGATCTCGGAGCCGAGCCGCCGTTCGGCAACTTATATGATTTGCCGGTTATTATGGACAAGGCCCTGGAGAAGGACGACCATATCACGTTCCAGGCCGGCACGCACGACAAAGCGATTCGGATGAGCATGGACGACTATCGAAAGCTGGTAGAGCCGAAAATACTCGAATTCAGCTACCACATGACATCGTGACCCAACAGTCTATTGCATAGTTGTAAACAACCCCCAGGCGAATCTGGGGGCTGAATATGAGTTTCTTCGACATGCTCGAAATAATCGTTACGATCTGTTAGTTAATATCGTCGTCGATCCAGGCGGTGAGTTCCTTCACGTCGTCCATAGTGATGTCACCCATGTGGGCGATTCGGAAAGTTTCTTCTTTGAGCTTGCCGTAGCCGTTTCCGAAAATGGTATTGTGCTTGTCCTGCAGAGCTTTGATAGTTTCAGCGACATTTATGCCGCGGGTGTTCTTGACCGTTGTTAATGTATTCGAGGCATATTTTTCATCGCAGAAGAGGCCGAATTTTTCCGTGGCCCAGCCCCTTACGAAATCGCCCATTTCCTTGTGACGCTTCCAGACGTTCTCCATGCCCTCCGCTACCAGCTTTTCGCATTGATAATTCAGGGCCATAATATGAGGAACGTTCGGGGTCGTTGGCGTCTGGTTCTTTTCAGCACTTTTTGCGAATTGCTGGAAGTCAAAGTAATAACCCCGGCCGGGGACGGTCTTGCTCTTTTCCAGAGCCTTGTTGCTAACCGCAGCCACAGCCAGTCCCGGCGGGATTGCAAAGGCCTTCTGAACCGAGGCGAATGTAACGTCCCAGCCAAGATCGTCAAAGTGCATAGGCAGACCTACCAGTGCGCTGACCGAATCCACTAAGACGAGCACATCGGGATATTTGTCCTTCATCATCTCGCTGATCTGGTAAACCGGGTTCGTCAGGCCGGTACTCGTCTCATTATATACAAGAGTGACAGCAGCATATTTACCGGCAGCGAGTTTTTCATCAATCATATCAACGGTAATCGGCTTGCCCCAATCGACCTTCAGCTCTTCGACGTTTCTGCCGCAGCTTTTGGCCACGCCGGCCCACTTGTCGCTGAAAGCACCGCAGCATGTGCACAGCACAACTTCGTCAAAACTGACACAATTGCGGATCGCCGCTTCCCAGATCCCCGAAGCCGAAGATGTCGAGAGAAAAACGTTCTGGTCGGTGAAAAGGATTTTTTTGAGCATACTGACTGTGTCGCCGTGCAGTTGAGCATATTCCTTGCCGCGATGTCCTAATGTCGGGCGAGCGAGTTGCTGCAAGACGTCTTCATTAACTTTGACCGGACCCGGAATAAACAACCTGGGGGGATTTTTCCAATCTACCATTTATGGTCTCCAACAATAGAATTACAATTTGTTAATCGTTAAACCTGTATAGACCTTGGGATAAAAATAGGTCGATTTTTGCGGCATTCTTTCGCCGGCTTCCGTTACCATTTTAAGCTGCTGCATTTTGATAGGATTCATGAAGAACGCGGCTTGTTTTTGCCCTGCATCAATCTGGGCAATTGAATCGGTAATCGCATTCGGGGTGTCTTTCACATATTGTAGATTTTCGCCCTCAGCCAATCGTTCCTGGTCGATGCCCAATAATTCTTCCAGAATAAGTTTGTGCAGGATGGAAACGTCCAGCGTCTTCCATGCCGGGCTCATGTCCGGCACAATCGAATCCATCGTACGTTTGTCTTTCAAGACAGCCACGTAAAAGGCGCTGTCCCGCCCGTAAATCCCGAATGCACTTTCATCCCTATCGTGCTCGGTACGCATTCGCTCAAGCATATCCTGCTCCGCACGCTTTTTGGTCTGCGCCGAGTTGAATTCAAACTTAGTAATCCGGAATTTTTCTCCGAGCTGCTCAATCAGTTTCTTCACGCTGAAGTTTTCGAGATTGCCCACAAGCCGATGGGTCGCCAGGACGATCAGACCATCCTGATGCATATTAGAGAAGGCGAGCATTTGATACTTCGCGGCAGGATTGCTGTTTTCTTTGGAGTAGGTCAGACCCGTCGTATAGCGGTGATGGCCGTCCGCGATGATACAGCTTTTATCGCTCATCATTTTAACGATTTGCTCAATATTTTGTTTGTCGGTAATCGCGAAGAGTTGGTGCCGGACATCCTGCTCATCCACAAAATCGATAAGCGGCTGCTGCCGGGCGGCTTGTTCGATTATTCCGTCTGCGAGGTTTTTCTCATCGTCATAGAGCATGAAAACCAGACCGAAGTCGGCGGATGTTGCCCGCTTGAGACTAAGCCTGTCAACCATCGGCTTATGGAGAATTTCTTCGTGAGGTTTAACGATTTGGCCGAAATCTTCAAGTTTAGCCAAAGCGATAAAGCTGCCGCGATGATATGCCGTGCCGGCCACCACAAAATCCTGTACGTAAGCATAGATGGCCTCGGCCGAATCCTGCTTCAAGGCTCCCTCTTCTATCCAGCGGGCTAAATAATCGGCTGCTCTCGTGTACTGGTTGTTTTCGCCGTCATCAGAGGCTTTTGTCTGTCCTTTGATAATGCGGACGAGATTATGCCCGTTCTTTTTATATAGCTGTTCCTGCTGGGCGTCGTTGATAACATCATACGGAGGAGCAATACAATCGCCCACATTACCAACTACGCCGGCATCGAACCTAAATGCTTTGAAAGGCCCAACTTGCATAACTTTGTCTCGAATCTCGTATATCGCTTCTTGCATCTTTCACCATGATCCCAAATGAGCATCAATCACGAACATTTAACCAATAATCACTAACAATGGACCGGATAATACTAAACAAAAACGTGATTGTCAAACTTGAATAAGACAGATTAAAAAGATGGAAGCCCTGATTTAATTAAGATACAAGTATATAAGCGGCTCAAAAAATCCGGGTCAACAGAGAGGCTGATTGATTTTTTTTTCGAAATTTGCTAACGTCCGGCGGGATTGGTGAGTCTATAAAGGGTGAGGTCATGCTCGTGAAAGAAGCTCAGAAAGTTTAAATCTCTGACATCGAACGGCTGGCTGAGGCAAGCAGCCGGGGAAATCGGGATGCGTTCGATGAACTCGTTGAGCTATATCAACGGCGGGCGATGCAGGTGGCCCTTGCGATTTTGGGTAATGTCGACGAGGCGGCCGAAGCGGTTCAGGCCGGTTTTGTTAAGGCTTATATGAGTATTGAAAAGTTAAGAGAGCCCGGTCGATTTGAGATATGGCTGCTCCGGATCATTTCAAACACAGCAATTAGCCAGCGAAAAGCCGCCTGGCGAAGAGCCGAATCGGCAAAGGTAGCCGATTGCCGCCGGCAAGAGAAAAAGACTTTCTCTCCGGCCCAGAAGGTGGATGCAGAGGATTTGAGAGAAGCTGTACAGAAAGCGATGCTGAGACTCTCAAAGAAAGAGGCTAAGGCGATAACGCTTTTCGGGCTGGAAGATTTGCCGCAAAAGCAGGCCGCCGAGATTATGGGCTGCTCGGTCCAGGCGGTGCGGTGGCACGTGTTTCGGGCGAGACAGAAATTAAAGGTATTGTTGAGAAAGTATCTGGAATGAATAAGAAAATTGACAAAATAGATATTCTGCTCCGGCGTAACACTACGGAGCAGTTGGCCGGCGTTGACTTCGATGACTTAAATGCGGCAATATCCGGGCGGCTGGACAAGGCGCAGCAGAGAAGGACTCCCGCGACTAAATCTACAAAAGTGTTCAAGATAGCGAAGGTAACGGCAGCAGCAGCGGCTGTATTTATAATCGTTATGGTCAGCTCGACCGAAAAGAAAGGCTCCGCCACCGTCGCATTCATAAACCCGTCCGACAGGGCACAAGTGCAAGTCAATATCGCCGATAGGGACAGTAGCCGGGGCAAGAGCACCGTCCGGATAATCGACTCGGAAACAGCTCGAAAACAGCAAGACAAAATCCGGCCGAACTGGTTCGTAATCAGCAGGGCGGAACCTGAATCCACGAACAATGGGGCAGACCGGGATGTGAGGGACACCGTTTGCCTGTTCTAATCTTTCAAATGAAAGGAGAAGAAAATGAGCGCTAAGAGTTTTACCAAGTTAGTGACAATGGTGGTCGTAGTGGGTTTCGTATTGGCCGGCCCGGGCCGGGCCGACAAGAAGCAACTGCTGGAAAAACTCAACAAGAACATCAGCGTTGAATTGAACGATGTCACCATCGCAGAGGCACTGGAAACAATCGGGCAAAAGGCTGAGCTGAAGATCGCCCTCTCGGATGAGGCGGTGTGGAAGCTGCCGGAGGGGGAAACGACAAGGTTGTCAGTAACGCTGGAAGGGCGACTCGGCGACAGTATGACGGAAATGCTCAGCGCCTTTTTCATGCGGTACGCGGTCGGAGATGAGCAAATCACAATATATCCGCGACCGGAACTGGAACATATCATAGGCAGGCCAGACGCCAGGCAACTTGAATTGCTCAAAAAAATCTACTTAATGAGAATAACATTTTCACAAGGCGTTCGCGAAGAGGTTGTCAGTTCATTCATAGGAAAGTCGATGGGAGTATCCTTTCTGCCGTATAACATACCCAATAAAATATACGAAATACTCAAAGCTTCGGAGGATGACAAAGGGACTTCGCCCACAACGCTTGCCGTTTTATTAGAGCAGGTCGGCACCGAAGAGCGTAAACCGCATTGGTACATTTCCGAAACAAATCTCCTCAATGAGATTCCTATGATAAAAATGGTCAGTAAGGAAGATTTTCTACAAGAGAAGCTCGATCAGATCGTAGATATTTCCTTTGTAGACGAACGGGCGGATGTAATCCTTCAAAGACTTGCCGGATGGGCCGGCATGGTACTAACGATAATTACGAATGAGCCCTCATGGCTGGAGAATAAAATAGCTGTTAAGATGCAGGATGTAACACTCCAGCAGGCCTTGCAAAATATAGTCCATACAGTGGATGGCACTTATGAATTCGTTACTGGTAATAACTCAGTGCATGTAAAAGGACCGATACACCGCCCAAAGACAGTGCCGGCCAGCAAATCCAAAAACACCAGCAGTGCAGAGGACGGCTACGTCGGCAAAATCAGCATACCCATGGACGGCGGCAAATACTTCCTTGAATTTATGCTGCGTCAGAGCGATTTG
>CAZTDF010000206.1:6529-7769 GCA_964612465.1 uncultured Pirellulales bacterium | reverse complement strand
CGATGTACGCGCTGCGAGAGCGGTCGCGGCTGCCCTCGGGGTATTGCGACAACCGATCCTGTACTCTCAAAGAAAATGAATATCGAATGGGGCACGCAGCGAATTATCAACCTGTACAATGCCTGGTATAAAGAACTGATTGGAATCCTCCAGAGATTCGGGATGCGCAGCGTCGGGCAGCTAAGAGGACGTACGGACCTCCTGATGCATCTTGACTACAGCAATGACGTGGAGGCGAAAAGATGAACAGAGATTTAATCGAACGACTCACAAACTCGAGAGGACGCCTTGCAGAAGGTCTTAATCTTGGCGGTGATATAAAAAAGAGCGCCGATGAAGGCGGCTGTGGCGTTGTCGGTTTCTGCTGCACCGAACCTGTTGCCGGCAGACATATTTACGAGCCTTCAAGGCAGATGCACAACCGCGGCAACGGCAAGGGTGGCGGGATCGCCGCTGTGGGATTCGACCCCGAGCAGCTCGGCGTCAGCCGGGAAGTGCTGGATGATTATTACATGCTGCATATCGCGCTGCTGGATGAGAAAGTCCGCCCCGAGGTGGAGAAGCGATTCATCGCAGCTAACTTTGAAATCGCGGCCTCCGGCAAACTCGATACCGTCGAAGACTGGCAGTCTGTAGATGGCCTTCACGTCAAGCCGCCGGATGTCTGGCGTTATTTCGTTCGCGCAAAAGACAAGGTGCTCGACAAATTCATTGCAGAAAACGCTCTGCAGCAGCTTGACCGCCGTGACGCCGAGGATGAGTTCGTAAATCAGAACAGCTTCAGGCTGAACCAGGAATATTACGCCTCGCTCGGCGAGCAAAAAGCCTTTGTCCTCTCACACGGCAGAAATATCATGATACTCAAGGTCGTCGGCTATGCAGAGGCGATCGTGAAATACTATAAGATCGAGAACCTCCGTGCCCACGTATGGATAGCTCATCAGCGATATCCCACTAAGGGCCGCGTGTGGCATCCGGGCGGCGCGCATCCTTTTGCCGGTATCGATATGGCCCTGGTACATAACGGCGACTTCGCAAATTATCACTCGGTAAGCGAATATCTCAGGCAGCGAAATATATATTCGCAATTTCTTACCGACACCGAGGTATCCGCTTTGTTGTTCGACCTGCTATCGAGGACTTATTGCTATCCGCTCGAATACATCATCGAGGCGATGGCTCCGACAACCGAGCGAGATTTCGATTGTCTCGACGAAGAGAAACAAAAGATTTACAGGGC
>CAZTDF010000206.1:1163-6429 GCA_964612465.1 uncultured Pirellulales bacterium | reverse complement strand
CCGGTCCCGATGCCGCAGGGGAATGAGCTTTGCGATTTTTCCCGGGGAATTTCATTATCCTCTGAATCTGAGGAGTCCATACAGGCAATAATCAGTGAGAGATTCGTACCCGGAAACACCTTTGCAATTTTTGAAATGATCTGCGAATTACTACTGCAATGGACGTTTGATGAGTTGCGTTTGGCATGCCGACAAATCGCTATGCAGGCAAAAGATGCTTCCAAGACGGCTATTGCGATTGAAGTTCTCACTCTGCTGAATGATAGAAAATACTCTTGTGGAGACAAGAAACTTAGTCACATCATAAATATTATTCGCGAAGAACTGAAACTTATATTCCTTGGTCTCCCCGGTTTGGGATCTGAGGAAGTATCGGATAGTGTTTTTCGTTTGATTGATTTTCACACACGCGATGCGTTAAGGCCGCCGCGGGAGGGCGAGAAAACTCTCGTGATCGACGCGACCGAATTCCCAGCCGAGGGAGACCAATGCGACGCCGGGATTTTAAGAGACGCCTTTATCAAAGGCTGGCGGCGATTTATCACGTTTGGATGCCGAGGCCAGAGGTTTGTCGGATGCGGGCTTGGACCAGAGACCGATGACGTGACAATCGACGTTTACGGCAGCTCGGGCGATTATCTGGGTTCCGGTATTGACGGTCTTTCCATCACGGTACACGGAAACGCCCAGGACCAGCTTGGACAAATTATCAAACACGGCAAACTCGTGATTCACGGTGACACAGGCCAGACTTTTATGTACGGCGCCAAGGGCGGCGAAGTATACGTCCTCGGCAATGCGGCTGGTCGGCCCCTCATCAACTCGGTGGGCAGGCCCAAAGCGGTAATCAACGGGACGTGCCTGGATTTTCTCGCCGAGTCGTTTATGGCCGGTGATCCTTTGAAAAAGGGCGGTTTCGTCATTCTCAACGGAGTCAAGTTTGACGACAACGGGCAAATCGTCCCGCTGCCCGAACCTTACCCGGGCAGCAATATGTTCTCGCTGGCATCGGGTGGAGCAATCTATGTGCGTGATCCGGATAACAAATGTGACGAGCAGCAATTGAACGGCGGCCAGTTTGTCCAACTTACAGATGCGGACTGGGAATTGATACTGCCTTACTTGGAAGAAAACGAGCGGCTCTTCGGCATATCCGTGGAAGACCTGTTGACTGTAGACGGCAGGCGATGCGAGCCGACGGAAGTCTATCGCAAGGTCGCGCCTTCGATAAGTGCGGTCTCCGAGGCCGTTTCGGATACGGATGATGTAGCTACGGATTTCGAAACTGCCGAGCAGGTCGTGGCATAACGGCAGCAACAAGTAAACCCGGGATTTTATCGTCCTGGCAAGAGAAAAAATATGGCAATAACGATCAAAAAAAGCAGCAAAGAGATCGAGGGCCTGATTGGCAGGGTCGAAGAAATCTCCGGCGTTGACCTCAACCTGTGCTATCAGTGCAAGAAGTGTACGAGCGGATGCCCGGTTGCGAAGATGACCAAATCACCACCGTCGGAAATTATGAGAAGGCTGCATCTTGGTGCCGGTGACGAACTTTTGGGCAGCGACATTATCTGGGCCTGCGTCTCATGCGAGACGTGCTCTGCGAGATGCCCGATGGGAATCGAAGTTTCGGCGGTTATGGATGCGCTGCGGATTCTGGCACTCGAAAAGAAAGCGGAAAAACAGGAAGGTAACGTTCCGCTGTTTAACCGGGCGTTCCTGTCAACCGTCAGGCTGTTCGGCCGCACGTATGATATCGCAATGATCGCCGCTTATAAACTCGGCACGCTGAAACTGATGAACGACACCGAAAAATTTCCCACGATGCTGAAAAAGCGAAAGATCGCTCTGCTGCCGCCGACCGGCGCCGACAGAAAAACGGTCAGGCGAATCTTCAAAAAAGCAAAACAAAATAAGGCGGACAAAGAATGAAATACGCGTATTATCCAGGATGTTCAGCCCACTCGACGGCACGTGACATGCACGAATCGGCTCTGGCCGTGGCCGGGGCGCTCGGCATAGACCTCATCGAGCCGGCCGGCTGGACCTGCTGCGGAGCTACTGCTGCCCACCAGACCGACCGTGTTTTGGCAGCCACTCTGCCTGCTGCCACCTTGGTAAAGGTCCAGGACATGGGACTGGATATGGTCGTCAATTGTGCGGCCTGCTATAACAGGATGAAAGTGGCCAATCACGAGGTATCGACCGATCCGGCGATGCGAAAGAAGGTGTCAGGCGCCGTCGGCAGAGACTATGACGGCTCGGTGAAGGTCCGGCACATCGTCGAAATACTGCTCGAAGATGTCGGACTCGATGCCATCAAAAGTGCTTTCAAGCGTTCGCTCAAAGGGCTCCCGATTGCCTGCTATTATGGTTGCCTTCTGGTCCGCCCGCACGATGTGACGAATTTCGACGATCCGGAAAATCCGACTTCGCTGGATCGGCTGGTCACTGCAATGGGTGGAGTCAGCCTTGACTGGCCGCATAAAGTCGAGTGCTGCGGCGGCGGGCTCTCGATGTCGAGAACGGACGTAGTCGTCAGCCTCACGGATTCGATTGTGGGTATGGCAAAGGCCACGGGCGCCAAGTGCATCGCGGTTAGTTGCCCCATGTGCCAGATCAACCTGGATATGCGGCAGCAGGATATCGAAAAGCAAACGGGCAAGCGTCACGACATGCCGATTCTGTATATCACCCAGCTTCTCGGGCTGTGCCTCGGCATTTCGCCCGACAAACTCGGACTGAATAAACTGATGGTTTCTCCTGCAAGTGTTATAGAGAAAATAGAAGTACATGCTAATGGTTAAAAACAACGATAAAAAAATTGGAGCGGTGTTAGTTCAAGGCGGCGGTATTGCCGGCGTCCAGGCATCGCTTGATTTGGCCAACTCCGGTTTCAAAGTCTATCTCATCGAACGTTCGGCCGCCATCGGGGGAATGATGGCACGGCTCGACAAGACGTTCCCGACCGGTGATTGTGCTACGTGCATCGTCTCGCCAAAGCTCGTCGAGTGCGCGCGAAATCTGAATATTCAAATCCTGACACTCTCGGAAATGACCGATTTGTGGGGCGAGCCAGGCAACTTCAAGGCGACGGTGAAGATACATCCAAGATATATAGACGAGCAGAAGTGCAATGCCTGTGGTGAATGTACTCAGGCCTGCCCGGTAGATATCCCCGATCCTTTCGACCGCAACATGGGAACACGAAAAGTCATCGCCAAGCACTATGCCCAGGCGGTTCCGAATGTTTTCAGTATTCTCAAGCGGGGTCACGCACCCTGCAAGACTACTTGCCCGGCAAATGTCAATGTTCAGGGTTACGTCCAGCTTATCAAGAAAAAAGAATATCTCAAAGCGGTCGAGATGATCAGGCGGCGCAATCCGCTCTCGGCTATTTGCGGACGCGTCTGCACGCATCCTTGCGAGGATGCCTGCACCCGCAAGGACCTCGATGGTCCGGTGGCCGTCAGGTTGCTCAAACGATTCGCTTCCGACAAAGAGATGGAAATGATCGAGTCCGGCGAGCTTGCGCTCCCGGAGGAAAAGACTCCCGCCCCGGATGCTAAGAAGGTAGCGATAATTGGTGCCGGCCCGGCGGGACTTACTCTTGCCAGCGACCTTGCCGATAGCGGTTTTGCAGTCACGATTTACGAGGCGCTGACCGCTGCGGGCGGAATGCTGCGATGGGGAATACCCGAATACCGCCTGCCAAAAAATGTGCTCGATCATGAAATCGAGCTGATCCGGCGAAAGGGCGTGACGTTTGTTCTGAACTGCCGCGTCGGAGAAGATGTTTCCATAGATAAAATCCGCACCGAAAACGATGCCGTATTTATCGGTGTCGGTGTCCATAAAGGCCGCGCGCTCGGAGTGGAAGGTGAGAACCAGACGGATGTCCTTCAGGGCATCGATTTTCTAAGGCAGGCCGGCTCTGCCGATGATAAACCCACAGTCCGAAAGAAGGTTGTCGTCATAGGCGGGGGCAACGTAGCCGTCGATGTCGCACGCACGGCTCTGCGTCTCGGTGCCGAGTACGTCGAGATGGTAGCCCTTGAACAGCGAGGCGAAATGCCCGCTTATCCGGAGGAGATCGAGGCGACTATAGTTGAGGGTATCAAAATCCGGAACGGCTGGGGTCCTCGCAGAATTCTCGGCGACGGTTCGGCTACCGGGATTGAGCTTAAGAGATGCACGCAGGTTTTCGACGAAGAGAAACACTTCAACCCGGTCTATGACGAAAATGACCTTATTTCGATCGATGCCGACCAGATCATTATCGCCATCGGCCAGAAAAATGATGACTCTTTTCTTGAGCATATAGACGCCCGGACCGAGCGCGGCAGTTTCAAGGCCGACCCTGTCACCCTCCAGACATCGATTGAGGGTGTTTTCGCAGGAGGTGACACTGTCTCCGGTCCGGCATCCATAATCGAAGCTGTAGCAGCAGGCAAACGGGCTGCCGAATCGATCGAGCGTTATCTCAAAGGCCATGACCTCAGAACTTCCCGCTTCGAGGAGACGATCAAACCTATTCCGGAAGAGCTTTTGCCTTCGACAAAGGATGTTGAAAAGAAATCGCGGGCCGCCTCCGGCGAGCTGTCGGTTCAAAAAAGAATCGGCAACTTCGATGAGGTCGAAACAGGATTCTCCGAAGAAGAGGCGATCGCCGAGGCCGAGCGGTGCCTCAATTGTGCGTTGTGCTCGGAGTGTGAAGAGTGCGTACTGGCCTGCGGTCAGGATGCTATCGATCATAATATGACCGAACGCACCGTCGAGTTGGATGTCGGCTCGGTACTGCTTACTCCGGGATTCGATGAGTTTGATGCGACGCGCAAAGGCGAGTTCGGTTACGGGCGCTATCCCAACATCGTGACGAGCGTTCAGTTCGAGCGAATGCTCTCTGCCGCCGGGCCGTTCGAAGGTCACGTGGTACGTCTTACAGACGGCCGCGAAGCAAAACGAATCGCGTGGATACAATGCGTTGGCTCGCGTGACGCCGCCTGCGGCAATGAATACTGCTCGTCGATCTGCTGCATGGCCACGACGAAACAGGCGATAGTTGCCATGGAACATGTATCCGGACTCGATGCGACGATTTACTATATGGACATCCGGGCGCACGGCAAAGATTTCGACCAGTATTACGAACGTGCTAAAAGCAACGATAACATTCATTATATAAAGAGCATCCCTTCGCGGATTGTCCAAATACCCGGCACGAGGGATCTTCGCGTGCGTTTTGTCGGCGAGGACGGCCAAATCC
>CAZTDF010000206.1:0-1063 GCA_964612465.1 uncultured Pirellulales bacterium | reverse complement strand
ACCGATGAGGAGCCGCGAATCGGCGTCTTCGTATGTCACTGTGGTATGAATATCGCTTCGGTTGTGGACGTTGAAAGTGTGGTCGAAGCCGTTGAGAATCAGCCCGACGTCGTTATGGCGACGGATACGATGTTCACCTGCTCGGATACGAGCCTGTCCAACATCAAAGATATGATCCGTGAGCACCGGCTCAACCGAATCGTGGTTGCCTCGTGCACGCCTCGAACGCATGAGCCACTGTTCCGCGAGACTCTTCGAGAGGCCGGCCTGAACCAGTACCTGTTCGAACTGGCGAACATAAGGGACCAGTGCTCGTGGGTGCATTCGTCCGAACCCGAAGCCGCTACGGAAAAGGCCATCGAGCTTGTAAAAATGTCTATAGCCCGCGCGCGCCTTCTGGAGCCTCTCGAAGGCACATCTCTGGCGGTTGACCAGAGCGCTCTTGTGATCGGGGGCGGCCTGAGCGGATTGACCGCCGCTCTGTCGCTGGCCGAACAGGGATTCAAAGTGCATCTTGTCGAACAAACGAATGCTCTGGGCGGACATCTCGCTGAAATATATCGCACGCTGGAGCACGATAATATCTGCGATTTTACCGCTGACTTGATAAGAAGAGTTGAAAGTCACCCGAATATAAATCTTCATATTGAAGCTGAGATTACCGCTATCTCAGGTCACATCGGCAAGTTTCAAACGACGCTCTCGACTAATGGCCGGAAAACAGAAATCTCCAGCGGTATAATAATCGTCGCGACCGGCGCCGAGCAGGCCGAGACGTCGGAATTCCTGTACGGCCAATCCGACGCCGTAATGACGCAGGTCGAGCTTGAGAAACGCCTGCATGAAAAAACATTCAACGCGGGCGGCCGGAACATTGTAATGATTCAGTGCGTCGGCTCCCGCAACGACGAGCATCCATATTGCAGCAGGATTTGCTGCTCGACGGCCGTCAAGAACGCGCTGGCCATCAAAGAACAGAATCCCGACGCCAACATATTTGTCCTTTACCGCGATATCAGAACTTACGGCTTCCGCGAAATATATTATCAGAAGGCTCGCGAGG
>CAZTDF010000205.1:0-7838 GCA_964612465.1 uncultured Pirellulales bacterium | reverse complement strand
TGGCCACGATCGCTGAAGTATCAGCGGACACAGGTCCTGTTGGCGGCATGGTTATTGCCGAATTGCCGGCTGGAGCTACAATGCAGAATTCCAGCGGGAGCCCGGATGACGTGCTGGGCGGTCCACGTCTGGTCTTCCTGACAGGCAGTCGCGAGCCTGATGGCGTAACGGGTGGACAAGCTGCGGCTTTGTATGATTTGTATCCGGATGGCGAAAAGATGTTCCTCAACGCAGTCAAGTATATGATACCTGTGGTTCCGGTCGATCCCGGCACTGCGAATCTGGTTCATTCTTGGGCGTTTGATGATGGTACAGCCGACGATATTGTCGGCGATGCCAATGGTACATTAGTTGGTGATGCGGCGGTTGTAGATGGACAACTCGTTCTTGATGGTAATGGCGACTGGATGGACATGCCCGGCGACGTTATTGCGATGAACACGTTCGAAGAGCTCACTATCGAAATACAGTTTACATCGGTTGCTGGTGGAAATACAGGATTCCACATGGTCACGGCTTTTGGTGAAGAAGGCACGGGAGATAATCCCGGATATGGCTACAAGTATGTATGTATTACACCGGCCCGAGGCGATAACGTAAGTCGTGCGATGATTCAAACCGTTTCGATGGATAATGATCCCTGGAGTGAAGAAACCGGTGTCAGTGACGTTGTCGAGCATGATGACGGCCTTCTGCATCACATGGTTTGTACGATAGATGATAAGGAATTGGCCTTCTATGTTGACGGTGCACTGATTGGCACAGCAGTTCTGGACCCGCCCGGTAATTCTATTGCCGGCATCGGTACAGCCGTCGCCCATATCGGCAAGGGTGTCTATGGTGTTGACCCGTTGTGGGCCGGTTCGGTCGATTATTTAAATCTCTACAACAGGGCATTATCTGAAGGTGAGATTCTTTACCTTGCCGGCGAACGGGCACCTTATATTTACGACGGCGATGTTCTGGATGATTCGTGGGATCATGACAATAACTCCGATGCATGGGACGGCACGGGTCCGGGAGAAGGCAGTCCCGGCGGTGCTGGATTGCTGGTCGAGGATGACGTAACTTTCCTGCGCGTCCAGGATACGGGCGATCCCAGGGGTGACGGTTTCAGTGATCCGAGTAACCGAAAGGTTTATCTCACCAATCAGATTGATTTTGGTCTGGACGGTTCAAGACTGGAATTCCAGCTCCGCGTGGCTACTACACCTCCGCTGGACAACCAGGCCGGAGGTGAGCCTTGGCCGGAAGGTGGGATTGGCTATCACATTCGAGACGGCGGCAAGGGCATGATCAGCATTGCCGAGGACGGCGTCGGACAGATTTCGTTCTCCCTGGCCAAGGCCGGCGAGATCGAGGGATTGGAGACCGATGCTCTGGTTATGAACGGCCTGCTTGGTGCCGAAGTGTCGGACGACGTGGACACTGGTGATGCTGCTATTCCGAACGCGATTCCGATTGCCGATGCGACCGCCTGGAATAACGTTGTAGTTGATATCGCCGCCGGTGGTGCGGGCACGCATGTCTTGACTGTTTCCGTTAACGGCGGAGAGCCCGTGGCAGTTGAAGTGACCGCAGGCGCCAGTCTGGACGGCGACAATGACTACATTGCCATAGGTTCTTCCGGCACTGGTGGTATCACGGCATTCGATGTTGATTATATAAAGGTCAGCCGTTAAAAATGCCGGGCTACATCCAGGATGTTATTAAAGATGTCAGCCTGATATATATAATTAATAGCAGATCGGGGCCTATACTGAACAATTCGGTATAGGCCCCGTTTCTGTGCGCCGAACATGTTTGGTAACTTGGAGGTGAAGTGTTACAGCCACCCGCCACCAGGTAACGTTCACCTATGAAGAGTTCAAAGTCAAATACTAAAATTCCTGTTGCCATTAAAAAAATTCTCTTTGAGGCATCCACGTTACGATTTGTAAGCCAAATATCGTAGTTTAACAGTACATACTAATGCCGGACGGCAACAGGAATGGTACTTAAGCGAACTATTACTTCCAGGACACCTTGCGATCCGGCTTTGTGAATGGCAATTCGATTATGTTCCTGTCCTTCTGCTAATGGTAATCGGTCAATACGAACCGTACAATCAGATGGGACCTCTAAAGTGGCCCGGCCCTGCTGTCCCTGAATGATAACTGTTCTGTCACGCTGTCGTACAGGTAGCCTTGTCTGCCAATAGAATTCCACTGCGTTTCCCCAGGCCAGGGTATATTCGTCTCGGATGACCAGCTTATCAGGGGTGGGTGAATCCCAGGATCGGATCCATTTCCGGTAGTATCGTTCCCAGCCGGGCGTAGCGTCAATGCGAGCGTTAAAAGCTTTATCATCTCCATAACCTGTGGGCTTTACATCTACCGGTAGCGGACGCTGAGGATGCGCCCGATCCGGCATACCTGCCGGCACGAGCATGTTGTGACGCTGACATTGTTTGTAAACCGCGTGAATAGGATCATCGTATTCACATATCCCCAGATCCAGAGCAAAGGTCTGATTTGCAAATTCGAGTACAAAGCTGCCTTTGTCTTCATGTGTATGGTCTGCTCCGGCCTTATGTCCCATGATCAGGAGCTTAACACGGTGACTGCCCAATGATCGGGTCGAAGCAATATATCCCGTATGCGGCAGGGAGATATAAGCAGGTAAGGCCGGGCCTTTCCGTGCAAGCGGGGGTTTACCATTTCGTAATAACAGTTTGTTATACATTGTGGTCCAATAGCTTTCGGGCATGAGTTTGGCTAAAATCTCTAAAGTGTCGCTACGAAACGAAGGCCCGGAGTCACAGACAGGGATCACATCATCAGTCGTAATTGACGCGACCGCCGCAGCATAATTAGCGGTGGATTTCAACACCTCAGGAACTAACTCAGATACGTTTCGACCTCGGGACCGTGCATAATACTTAATGGCCTTGTAGTTTTCCCTCGCGATGGGATTGAAATAGCCCGGCCCTTCCAGGGTGCCACCATCCGGTTGTATCACATTCTCCAGATTGTTCGTGGCATCCTGATAGGCCAGATCGGTATAGGGCTTAACGCGGGGCCATTCGCGTTCGAGCACCAAATAGGCATACATGCGTCCGGTATTGAAGTAGGCCATTTGATTGCAGTGAAAAATGTATTCATGCCGCCATGCTACATAGTTGATCGGACCGACACCTTCTTCCGCCAGACGGCGCATAAGATAATTGCGTCCCGTTTCTGTGAATGCCTCACCTGCCAGGTCCAGGATCATGGCGATGTCTTCGGCCGTATAGGAACGGCGAAAGGCACGGTCTTCCCAGGGGCTGGCGGGAAGATGAGACATGAAACCGGTATCCCAGTGTTCACTCATCGCCAGAGACAAAGCGTACCGGGCTGCCATACGAAGCGCATGGGCATCCCGTAACACGAGACCTGCAATCGCCAAATCCGGACTGCCGGATAAGCGAGCTTGCGATTGATCGCGAACACGACCGTGGCTCCTGTTGTGCCCGCCACTGCTGACGAACTCGTGAATCCCTTTTTCAGGGTGAAAACTATGTGCTGCTGCGGCCTGCTGAGCGTAACGCGATTGTTTGTTCTCTTTAATAGCCTGCTGGTGTTGTCTGCGCAATTCTACCAATTCACCGGCGCTTAAAAAGATGCCGTACCGTGGTTTGAACAGGGAAATCTGATCAGCTTCCTTAATATGCTTATCCCACTGTATCTCTGAGTAATCCCAAAGGGCCATGTAACGATTCAGTTGCTCCGTATTTTGCAAACCGATCCAGCGAAACCATCCGGCGCCGGGCCCGTCTGTATTGGCCTCGATCTCCAGGATGAGCCTCTTGATGAGTCTGGCCCCCCGCAAATCGAGGTTATGCTCTGTGACATTTCGAGACTCCGGCTCTGATGTATACACACGTTCTCCCAGATCGGTTATCGCAGTGATTTTGAGCGTGGATTGTTTAGGCCCGGTCAGACGCACCAGAAGGCAATCATAGCCGGAGCAGTCTACGTTGAAGTCTCGATACATTCGCAAGGCCGGACCTTTTGCAGGCTTAGAGGCCCACTCGAAATTAACTGCACTCCAGTCTTGCCTGATACTCAGTCCCCAGCTAATGCCCGGACTCACAATCCACTGATCAAATCCACTGAGACCCGGTGACCAGAATGGCTCAATAATTGCCTCGGCTACATTAATCGGAATCGGCTTGTATACAGGATTGGCCTCACGGAGTTTTAGTGCTTGACCAGCAAGACCATCAACGCTCAATCCAATAAGTAGCATATAGAAAAAAGATCTTACTATACGCATTCTGATTTTCCTTCCATTGTTTTTATAAGCGGCAAGCTATCGCGGAAGACCTGCTGGATACGATCCACGATGAAGAACTCAAAGTCAAATACTAAAATCCCTGTTGCCATAAAAATGTTCTTTGAGGTATCCACGTTGCGACATTTCAGTCAACGTAACCTGCTCACTTCTATTCCAAAGTCATAGATTACCTCAAGGCTGACAAGATGCTTGACCAGTCAGTACGCAAGGTGGCCCTGCAAATTGCCAACGCCAGGCTTTGGGAGGATGGAGAAAAGACGGAATAGGCCGGCAGGACAAGCCGTTTGATGAAGACCTGCGGGCGTCAGTCAAGAGTCTCCCGGTAAAATAGGTAGAATAGACGTGCAAATCAGTCTTGTGGGGGAAAATAGCCCCCAGGCATAGGCCTGGGGCTTGAGCGGGGGAAGAACTTTTCTGTGCTTGCATTTCTTACGATTGCCGCTACAATGTTTCGGGTAGGATGGGCGTTGCCCACCAACTTCGAAAATGGTGTGCTGTGCACACCCTACGAAGTCTACAATGACAAGGGATTTTCGATTTACGATTGCCGAACACCGGTTTTCAAATCGAAAATTGAAATTCGAAAATCGACAATCTGTTTTATGGAGTTACAAAATGATTAAGATTCTGATTACGGACAAACTTGCGCAGGAAGGGATCGATTTGCTGAATTCCCAGGACGGCGTCGAAGCTGTCGTAAAGACCGGCATAAGTGAGGATGAGCTGGTTAATATTATCGGTGAATATGACGGCCTGATCATCCGAAGCGGCACGAAAGTAACCGCGAAGGTGCTGAGCAATCACGGCAAACTCAAGGGAATCGCCCGGGCGGGTGTCGGCGTCGATAATATCGACATCCCGGAAGCTACGCGAAAGGGAATCCTTGTAATGAATACTCCCGGCGGAAATACGCTCAGCGCCGCCGAGCACACGATGGCGCTGATTCTTGCGATGAGCCGGAACGTCGTGCCCGCCTGCAGTAGTTTGAAGGGCGGCGCCTGGGATAGAAAAAAATATATGGGCAACCAGTTGAACAACAAGATCCTCGGCTTAATCGGTCTGGGAAGGATCGGGATGGCCGTGGCCCGGATGGCCAAAGGTTTCAATATGAAAATCCTGGGCTACGACCCGCTCGCTGCTCCGCCCGATGCGGAAAAGATGGGCGTCCAGATATGCAAAAATCTGGATGACATATTCAAACAGGCCGACTATATCAGCGTCCATGTTCCGAGGAACGAGCAGACGTTGAATATGATCGGTGCCGAGCAGATAGAAATGATGAAGCCTACCGTGCGGCTGGTCAACTGCGCTCGCGGCGGGATTATCAACGAAGATGCGCTTTACGATGCTCTTGCCGCTAATCGCATTGCCGGCGGTGCTCTGGATGTCTTTCCGAAGGAGCCGCCGGAGAATACGCGTTTTAAGCAGTCCGAGCACTGCATTGTCACACCGCACCTTGGCGCAAGCACCGAAGAGGCACAGATCGAAGTGGCTGTCGAAGCGGCTCAAATTCTTGTCGACGCGATCAAGGGCGGGCCGGTTCGCAACGCCCTGAACGCTCCATCGACCGCTGGTGCCGCCCCCGCGATTGTCAGTCAATATGCCGAGCTTGCAAAGCGAATCGGTGCCGTGCTCAGCACCATCGCACCGGGTCAGATCGAAAAGGTTCAGGTCAGGTATCGCGGCTCAATTGCCGAGCAGGACACCGAGCCGGTGACGCTCAGCTTTTCGATAGGCCTGCTCCAGAAACATTTTGATATGCCGCTGAATATGGTCAATACGCCGGTTCTTGCAAAGGAGCGAGGCATCAGTATCTCCGAGACAAAAAACGTAGAGGTCAAGGATGTCGCTTCGAGTTTCAGCGCGAAGGTCGTGACGGACAAGGTGACGCGCACGGTGACCGGTTCGGTATTCGGCGGGACCCTGCTGCGAATTATTGAAATCGACGGCTTCAATATCGAAGTGACGCCGCAGGGCAGCGTCCTCGTGATTTTCAACGACGACAAGCCCGGAGTGATCGGATCGGTGGGCAACGTCTGCGGCAGGCACAACATTAATATCTGCACGATGGGAGTCGGACAAAAACCGGACGAGCAGAAGGCGATGCTGGCCGTCAGTCTGGATAAGGAGCCCGATGACAAAGCGGTTGAGGAACTCGGCAAACTCGATTTCGTAAACGAGATCTACGTTTGCAAGTTGGACTAATGCTCGATACTCGAATGGGGCTTTTGTAATGGCTGAACAGCTAATCATAAGTGTCAGCGGGATGCGTGGTATCATCGGGGAGAACCTTACGGCTTCGATTGCCGTCGAGTACGGTTCCGCGTTCGGCACATATTTGAAAAACAGACCTCGACGCGATGCGCAACATGCGGCACACGGCACGATATCGGTTTGCATCGGCATGGATTCCCGGCCGAGCGGCGAAATGCTCAAATCGGCCGTGGCCGCCGGATTGTGCGCTGCTGGAATTGACGTTATCGATCTGGGCATTGTCACCACACCATGTGTCGGCGTGATGGTCAGGGAACTTGCGGCAGCCGGCGGCGTCGTTATTACCGCTTCGCATAATCCGATTGCCTATAACGGCATAAAACTGCTGCTCGACAACGGCGTTGCTCCGCCGGCGCCGGAAGCGGAAAAAATAAAGCGATGTTTTCTCGAAAAGAATCTTGCCCTTGCGGATTCGACGCATTGCGGCCGGGTGACCTACAGCAATAAAACCGATGCGATGCACATCGACAAAGTTCTGGCGATAGTCGACAAAGATGCGATTGCCGCAAAGGAATTCAGGGTCGTTCTGGATAGTGTAAACGGTGCCGGCGGACGCGTTACAAAAAAGCTGCTGGCCGAGTTCGGCTGCCAAGTCACCGCCATCAACGATGAACCAACCGGATTGTTTGCTCACGGTCCCGAGCCGACTGCAGCGAATCTGACGGGCCTTTGTGACGCGGTAAAAGCCCAAGTTGCCGACATCGGCTTTGCGGAGGATCCCGACGCCGACAGATTGGCGATTGTCGACGAAAACGGCACTTACATCGGCGAGGAATACACCCTTGCTCTGGCGGCGAAGTATATCTTCAGCAAAGCAGCAGGCAACGCGGCGACAAATTTCTCGACTTCGCGAATGATCGACGACGTGGTCGGCAAGGCGGGCGGCAGGGTTATCCGCACGGCTGTCGGCGAGGCCAACGTCGCCGCGGCGATGTTCGAAAACGACTGCATCATCGGCGGAGAAGGCAATGGCGGCGTGATTGATTTGCGCGTCGGGCCGGTCCGCGACAGCCTTGTCGGGATCGCTCTTGTCATGCAGCTTATGGCTGAAACGGGAAAAACGATTAGCCGGTTGGTCAGCGAAATCGGAGGCTATTATATGAGCAAGGATAAATTCCCCGCAGGGCAGGAACAGGCACGGCAAATTTTCGAATCGGCAAAAGAAACCTTCGCCCACGCAAAGCTGGAAACAACCGACGGCTGCCGATTCGATTTCGACGACGGCTGGCTGCACTTAAGAGCCAGCA
>CAZTDF010000204.1:0-7903 GCA_964612465.1 uncultured Pirellulales bacterium | reverse complement strand
ATTTGTGACATTATGTATCTCCTTTTTTGAAGATTTATGTTCATTGGAGCCAAGAATATCCCGAAGGTTACGTATCGCCCTGGAGCACAAAGCCCGGACTTGGTGGGACGTCTTGCCCAATTTTTCTGCGATATTATCGTAAGATTTCTGCTGGAGGTAACGCATGATAAGCACTTCGCGTGATGCTTTCTTGAGCCGGCCGACTGCATCCAGCGTTTCCTGAAGTTCTTCCGAATGAATGAGCTTGCCGAGCGGAGAATCATCATTCGAGACCGGCTCGGCGACCTGTCCAAGTGCCAAAACGGTTTGCTTTTGGCTGCGGCGCCAGTCGAAGGCCAGATTGATCGCCGACCTGCGAGCGTATGCGTTCCAGTTGGCAATCTTCCCGAAGCCTCTCGAATTATTAAGTTTTATGAATAATTCCTGCATAAGTTCCTCGGCGACTTCTTCGCGCAGTGTCAGCCTGGTCAAAAGCGCGTACAAATCCGCTCCCGATTTGTCCAACAACTCCAAAAGCTCTTTTTGCCGGCTTCTCAAATAAACTCCTGCTTCTTTGACTCTCACACTTCACCATTATAGACGAAAAAGACCCCCCCGGCGCAACTTCTTATTCTGGAGAATTTTCAGCTCGGTACCGAAAGCGCACAAAAAAAGCCAACCCCTACCTTTTGTAGCAGGGGTCGGCTTGTATCCAGTAATAATGCAACCAGGCTATTTCGTAACCTTAAATTCGTATTTAGATATTTCTCCCTTATCCAAATCCTTGCTCTGGAAGCTAAGAACGAAGCCGTCTTTTGTTTTTTCGTATTCGAAATCCTTGCCGCTGTACAAATCCCTCGGCAGTCCGGCCGGAAGTGTATCGGGCAGCCGGCCTGTTTTGGCCCTTACGATATAAATGTCAATAGCTGCTTTAAGAGCGTTGAAATGTGAGCGAGCCCTTACGTCAAGAGTGCATATTCTCGTAACGGCCGGCCATAAGGCGGCGGACAACATTGCCGCCGGATTATCAGCCGCTTGTTTTTTTGCTTTTTCGTTCAGTTGCTCAAGCTGTTTGCGTGACTGCGGATAAGGTAAATCAATCGCAAGCTGCACACTTGTTACATAGTTTGAATAGTATTCCCTGCTTGCCCTGAAAAATTCTTCATCCCCATTGCGAACTTTCTCAATATCATCTTTAGACATCCCATCAGTACCGTCACCCAGTGAATCCAGAACCGTGCTGATATTCTCCTTGCGTATCTGCTGCAGGGCGATTTCCCTCTCGCTGCTCATGGCGGCCTTGAGTGAGTTAGCTCTGCTTGTTATGTCGTATATCTGGTTTTTCAGCCTTGTAAGAGTCTCGATGTCATCAGGCACCTGCGAAAGTATCTCTCCGATATGCTTGTTTGCCAGGGCGTTTAGTGCGTTACCCACCAGATATGATATGAGCATGCGGTCACCTACATGCCGGGCCATTTTGTGAATTGTAAGGCATTTGTCCAGTGCCGCTTTATAATCGCCTTCTTCGGCAAGAGTTTGCGCTTTGGCGGTCAACAGAAAAGCCGTCAACCTTATTTTGGAAAGCTCAGGCAGCAGTACATCAAATCCCTTTGATATGTCGTAGCCCCAGTCGCAGTCCCGTACTCCGGCGGCTGTTTCGGCAAATTCTATAACGTACCGGTTGTCCTGGAGGTATTGCCTGATTTCGTCGTTCGGCTTGATCTTGCCCCCCCTCAAATCAGACATCATTTTCTTAACATCTTTACTCGGCTCCTGGAGGATTATAAAAGCTTTGTAGTAGAGAACGGCCGCGTTGTCGGGCGGGTACGCCATGGCCGGTGAAACTGAGGTGAGCAATATTACAGAAATGCACGTTAAGATTAAGCTCTTGTGGTTTAATGTTTTCATAGTTTTGTTCCTTTCCGGCTATACACCGTTGAGTTCTACAAGTAGTTCCTGAATTGAAGCCTTGGCCGGCTGAGAGCCCAGCATTTCGAAAGCCTTTTCCGATTGATTGTCTATAGCTTCGATTCCGCCGCGACGCCAGGCCAGATTAAGTGACATCGCCGTCAGCATTTCAGCGGGGGATTTCGCAACACTTACTATTTTCGACGTCTGTTGATGTTCGGGCGGATTCCGGTAAACCATCAGCAGTCCGATTCCTACGATAATCACCGCCGCTGCGGCGAGCTTTGCCGCCCTGCTTCGTAGGATTATACCGGCGGCGTTTCGTTTGCCGGCACGGATGGTCTTGTCCATCGCCGCAAACGAAGCGTCCAAAGTCCGCTCGTCCATTTCACAGCCGGTTTTGACATTCGGCTTTTCGAGTCTTACAAATTCTTCAATATTTTTCGCAGGTTTCATTTGGTCACCATACTGTTCATGATGGAGCGGAGTTTTTCCAGGCCGTAACGATACCGGCTCTGGACCGTGTTGATCGAAATACCAAGGGCTTCGGCAATCTCCTTAAACCGCATTCCCTGATGCAAATGCAGCACAATCACCTCACGCTGTTCGTATGCAACACGCCCGAGCAATTGCATTGACTTGTCCGATTGCTCGCTGTCAATCGCATGCTCAACCGGGTCGTCCGAATCGCATTGCACCGCTTCGGCGGCATCCAGACCGACATCCCGGCGAGACCGCAAACGGTTTCTGTCACGGGCGCCGTTCGCCACACACGTTGACAGATAACCCTTCAGAGTCCCACTGAGTTGAAAGCTTCCCGTCGTCCCGGCGAATGAGACAAAGACGTCGTGCACAACGTCCTCGGCGAAGCTTCTGTCTCTAAGCAGTGTAATCGCCAGCCCGAGCAGGTCATCTTTGTACTTTTCATAGAGCATCTGGAAAGCATCTTTGCTGCCGCGATTAAATCTCCAAACAAGTATCTTCTCGTCGATCATCAAGTCTGCTCGTCCAATCAAAGAAACGGCCATTTCTTACTGGTACAACGAATCACACCCCCATTTTAGTCTAATATTCCTCCATTTCACAAAAAAAGCATATAAAAAAAGCCGGGCTCTGCTTGTAGCTGACAGGAGCCGGCACGTTTGGCGATGATATGGCAAATCATCTGTTGGCTTCGAATTCTTTGGCTGTGTTTTTTATATCTTCGACTTCCATTTCGATATCCCGCAACTGCTCTTGTGCGATTTGCACTTTCGAAAAATCTCCCGTTCCGGTATACAGCTTGACCATTTCGTTCAGGGCGACTTTTTCGCACGCGATCCCGACCAGACGGGTAATGATCATGCCGTCCCTGTTCGCACTTAATTCCCTGCCCACTTCCAATTCATATATCAGATTCGCTTCCGTGCTCAAATAGTCATTGTTAGCCATGCTCTGCCGGGCCTGGTCAATAACACCAAACACATGAACGCGAATATCACGAAGTGTTGTCGTTGTCTCGGCCATGGCCTTTTCCTGGTCCTCCGGCGATAATTCGAAGAACTCACGCTCGGTGATTGTCTGCATATAGGGACGATTGAAAATATCGAGAGAGATGTATCTCTTCTCCTGAGCCGGCGCTTCGGCGGGGCCCAGCTCGTCTTTCCAGAAGTCGGCAACAAATTCCTCCAGTATCTCTTTCTGCTCATCTTGCGAGAGCTGCTCGAACTGCTCCTTAGTAATTGGAAAATCATTGTCCGCCGCCGGCTTCTGCGCCGGTTCTGCTGCTTGCAATTCTACCGGCGCCTCTTGCGCAATTTCAACTCTTGCCGGAGTTTGAACTGGTGAATGGGCCGGAATCGGCGTGTCCTTATCCGATGAATTGCCGAAAAGCAGATAAAGCCCTAAAATCAGTACTATACAACCTGCGGTAATTGCTGCTATCTTTTTTCATGCCACGATTCCTCTTAATATCTCGATTACCGGGGCAACATCCAACAAGCTGCCTTTTCTCACCGATATAACGAATGACACGTTTGTTTTAGTCTAACATTTTCGCGATTTCGTATAAAGCATAAAAAAAAAGCCGGGCTGTTTTGGCCTTGACAATATAAATTTCAACGGCTGCTATTATGGCGTCGAAGAGGGTTTTGCTCATTTTTTACAGCAAATGGGAAATTTCGGGTTAACAAATGGTTACACGCAGCGTCTTAATAAATTGAACGGCAAGAGTTTACAGGGGCAAAGCAATCCGGCTATTGGCAGTATGTGCGGGTTAATGAGAATAACAATGACAAGTATAAAAGCAAAAAATGAGTGCAGACGAACCAGAGCCCGGCTGCTGTCGGCCATGAGCAGCCGTTTTGGCCCTGATACAGACTGGTTACAGAAACATATTTCAAAATGTCTGAGATGCTTGCGGCGATTGGTCTCGCGCGGTAAGGTTAATCTTGCGCTTTCATTTATGAAAACTAAAACGCATAGGCTTGATTTATTGATGCGTGCAAATGCACAGGCCATCGGTGTGCTGAAACACTGTCTTCGACAGGCGCCAAGGGCCCGGCAACTCAGAACTGTACTGCCTGAACCAAAGCTGCTGGAAAGGTGTGGTAAGTATAGACACTCTGCAGCGAATTTAGCGGCCTGTATTGCAATCCTGCTTCTTATGATGATCGGCGTTTTTTCCTCTATGGATAAGCTCCATACTGAGGCCCAAAAAGTCATCGAGCAGCATTATGCCAGGCAGGTGGGGCAAGACCTTGCGGATGAGATCTTTCCAGTAATAGATAATTTTTCAAAATTAAAGTTTTGGCGGCACTGAGATTCGGCTGGCTTTGATCTTGTTGTCATAAGTACCGGCTCTCAATATTCAAATGTGGAGAATGATTTAAACTATGATCTGGAAAATCGCCAAGAAAGAGTTTCTGCTGAACCTGATGACATTCAAGTTCGCGGCAGGAACAATACTGTGTGTAGTCCTAATGGCTGTCTTTATGCCGGTGCTTGTTAACGATTACCAGCAGCGGTTGAAAGACTACAATGCTAACGTTGCTGCAACCCAGGCGGAGCTTCAAAAGGCCAAGGTCTATCACACCATCTTTATGGGGTGGCGCCACTTCATCTATCGTCCCCCTGCGTTATTTTCCGTTTTTAGTAAGGACATAGAACACAACTTGGGCGATTCAGTCAGAATAGGCGTTTATAATGTTCCGGAACTCAGCGCCGGTACAAAAGAAGTAAATCCGTATGTCTCAATTCTATCCACATTGGACATATCTCTTATTTTCAAAATCATTATTAGCATCCTGGCACTTCTGGTAGCCTGCGATGTAATATCCAATGAAAGAGAGCAGGGAACATTGAAGTTGATGCTCTCAGCCAGCGTGGCTCGATATCAAGTTTTGTTAGGCAAGCTGTTAGCGGGATGGATGACGTTATTTATACCCATTACGATCGCATTTATCATAGGACTTTTAATATGGCAGTTCTCGGCTATGGTAGATGTTACGAGTGCCGACTGGACGCGTATCGCCGTGTTATATTTTGCTTCATTGATTTTTATTTCGGTCATGTATAATTTTGGATTGTTCGCATCATGTATGACGAAACGATCCTCGGTTTCTCTTTTGCTCACCTTGTTTTTCTGGATGTTCTTTATCATTGTCGTACCGAATTTGAGTTCTCATTTAGCTACTTTCATGAGGCCACTCGAAACGGAGGAAGCGACTGAAAAACGTTTGCAGGAAATCATGGAAAGACAAAAAAAAGAACGGCGGGAAGCTGAAAGTCAGATAGCCTGGAGAGGTGAAATTATCGACATCGATGATGGCTTGGGTCGGTACTATGTGATCTGTGATCAGGAGGGGATGGCATGCCGGCAAAAACATCATGCTGTACGGGAGGCATTATTTATCAAGCACGCTGAGCAAAAATGGAAGGTCAGACATGCCTATGTAGAAAACCTGTACGAACAAAAACAGTTGGCGACCATTCTTTCACGGATTTCACCTATCTCGCTTTATGGTGCAGTGACATCAGCTCTGGCCGGGACGGACGTGTCAAGCTGTCAGGATTTTGTTAAAGCGGCCAGAGGATATCGGCAAGAAGTGATAGATTATATTCGGTTAAAAACCGACAACTTTTCATTGGCTTGTTTTTTCACACCTTTCGGTGCGGTCGACACGAACATTATTAAACGGCACAACGATCCGACGACGGATGCTGAAGAAGTTCAGAAGTGGAAAGAACTAAAACACGCTCAGGCGAAATCTCTGAACCTTGAGGACTTTCCACGCTTCGTCTGGAAGCCGGACGTTGTAGAGGCAATCATCAGGGCGATTCCAAGTCTGTTGGCATTAGTCATTGTCAATATTTTATTGTTTGTATTATCGTTTGTCGCGTTTATGAAATATGACGTGAGATAAAGGATGATCGTATGATTTTCATAATAATACGCAAAGAAATCCTGCAAAATCTCTTAAGCCTACGTTTTATTCTCTTACTGCTTTTGATCATTTCGCTTTTTGCATCCAGCGGCTTTGTGTTTGTAGCCAAGTACAGGACACAGTCAGATGACTACTGGAAAAAGACCAATGAAAATCTTTCAGGTTTTCGCAATCAGACAGATCAACTTTACAAGCTGGCGTTTTATGATCAAGAAATATGGAGAAAACCAAAGGCTCTGACATTCTGTGTTGGAGGGTGCGAAAAGTCGCTGCCGAACTGCTTTGGGACAGACGTATTTTTTTCAGCTTGGTGGGTAAAAGGTCGACACAACTTCCTTCTTCGCCACTTTGGAGATCTCGATTGGGTATTTATCATCTCCCTGCCTCTTAGCTTTATGGCATTGTTTTTTACCTACGACAGTATTTGCGGAGAAAGAGCTGCGGGAACATTACGTCTAATCCTGTCAAAGGCGGTTCCCAGATATAAAGTTCTTTTGGGCAAGTACGCAGGCGCAATGATCACAATAGGAATGCCGCTATTTGTGGGATTTTTCGTGAGTCTTATTATCGTTATTTCTTCAGGCATCGTTGAACTGCAAGCAAACGATTGGATCAAAATTTTAGTTATTATACTTTTATCTATACTCTATCTATCAATCTTCGTTTTGTTAGGAATATTCATATCCGGTAGAATGGCCTATTCGACGAACAGTATGGTGGTTCTTTTACTTGTCTGGGTTGGGCTGGTTATCCTGATACCGTGCTTCGGCCGAGCGGTTTCCGACATCTTTTACAAGGCGCCGAGCGATGCGGTGTGGACGCGGAGATATTCTGAAATGCTGGATCAACTGGAGCGCGAGGCAAAAGCAGGTAAATTTGGTAAAAACGCCCTCGGCTTTCATGCTGATCCAAACCACCCTTCGGTCAATCCCCCCTCGGCGGCTCGATATTGGAATGCCTTCTCAGCCGGTGTCATGCAGCAACGTGAAGAAGGACATAATCAGAGAGTAGCGCAGGCGCTTGCAGGCCGAAGATTTGCATATTTATCGCCAACGGTACTCTATCAGCAGGCGTCCGAAGCGATCGCGGGCACAGGGATTCACCGCTGTATAAGTATATGGGAGCAAATCAAAGGGTACAAAAGTCAGCTCAAGGAATATATTCTTTCTAACGATGCCGAAGATCCTGACAGCCTTCATCTTCTTTTTTACGATGAATACCTGGTGGAAAATTGGAAAGCGATCTCCAATAAGCCGGTGGATTTTGATACTGTGCCGAAGTTTCAGGAGAAAGACCTGACACTTGGAGAATCATTACGGTTTGCAATTTGGGACATTGGGCTGCTGGTACTGTTCAATCTGGTCTTCTTTGCAGCGTCTTTTGTGTCATTTCTGCGATATGACGTGCGATAGGTAAAAATGAATTCGGTATGATCTGGAAAATCTCAAGACAAGAAAAGACGTTTTTCTGACCCGATGAATTATTGAATAGCAGAAAAAGTCCTGAAATCAGCAACGCGAGGTTTATTAGGGACAGTGGGGCTGTTGAAAAAGCCCCCTGATTCTGGTATATATATTATCCGTAGTGGGGAC
>CAZTDF010000203.1:0-7970 GCA_964612465.1 uncultured Pirellulales bacterium | reverse complement strand
GAATCATTCTCTGCAACCAAATTTCGAATATCATATTTGGGAAAGTTCTTATGAATAAGGATTATCCAGTTATCCATTCGCATCTTCTCAAAACCGTCGGGGAGCTTTTTGGAAGAGTTCTTCCTACTGGAAATCAGGAGTTGGCAATAGTTGTTCAGTGCCGGAGAGAGACTTGTTTTTCTTAGAAAACGCTCCATGTCTTTTGCTCGTTTATTTCTGTAAAGCAGCTCCCACCGATGCACTATCATCCCGTCAAGATCTATCAGAACAGGCCCGTTTTTTGTAATCAGAACATTCAAATGTTTCAAATCGCCGTGAGTGATGCGATATTTCCACAACTTGTCGAGCAGTTTCACAACCTCTCGCATTACATCCAGCTTTTGCCGCTCAGTGACATTATCGTCCCGCAGAAAATGCCATAGTCTCTGTCCTTCAATATATTCCGTCACCAAATAAGATTGCCATATCAGCAATCCTTTTCGCTGCTCAATAAAAGCCAGAGCTCTCGGGGTAGCAATTTTCAATGCCCCAAGGAAATGTGCATATAACCACCCTTTACGGGCACGGGACTTTTTAATTGTATGCCGCAGTGAATGAACAAATCCCTTATGATCATATCGTTTCACAACTATGTTTTTATTATTCCACGTTATATGTGATACATAGATGGCATCTCCTTTTTTAAGAATCTGCCCGGCATCCATCAGCGTATCTATTTGTTCTATAAAATCACGAGGCTCTGCTCCCGCACAAAAATCTCTGTCAAGCTCGGCCATGTATTCGCCGGTTTTAATTCTCATGTGCCTCTTGCTTGTCCGCAGATACTTTTTAAGCTTACGATATGTTAAAGATCCTGCTTGCTTATTCAGAGAGGCTCGTTTGATGAAATTTTGAAATAGGAATTCAGCCATATGGTCTTTAGTTCAGTATAATCCGCCGGGCGAGATTATAATAATTCACCGCCCAAAAACAGAAATTCCTAATTTGTCGGCAAGTTCTATTGTCTCGGGTTTGTCGATAATGATCGTCTTTTCCGCCTCAACAACCAAACACTTACCTCTGTTCTTAGCCAGACTTCTGATAGTATCAGGTCCGACACAAGGAACATCAAATCGCATATCCTGCTGTGGTTTGGACGCCTTGATCAGGGTCCAGCCGCCGGATTTACAGAACCGGCCTGCTCTATCAATCATCTCGGCAGTACCTTCTATCGCCTCGACAGCAATCACTTCTTTTTCCTTCACGGCAATCGCCTGACCTATATCCAGCTCACCGAGCTTTTTGACTATTTGCCAGCCGAATTCAATGTCGTCTTTGACTGACGATCGCAGTTGTGTTTCTGTCATCACGCCCGCCGTTGCCAGATGCTCCTTACAATACATAATCGAATTCTCCAGTATTATCCCTCCGGTGGCCAACTCATCCGCTAAAGCACATAGAAGTGAGTCGGGTTGTCTGTTTTTCCCGCGCAGCCGCCAGTAATATATCCTGAATGCCCGCCAATCGGGCAGATAGCGCACAATCCGCCAAGGCGTGTAAAACCGTCCTTTGTTAACGCGCCCAACCATAATTGTTCTGGTTACGCGATGTTTTCTCAATCTCCGTATCCATCCCCCCGGTCGAGCAATGGCCGCTCTGTAAAATACATCAACTTCGTCAGCCAGGTTACGATCTGCCGTCTCCGCCAGGCCGACACAAATTACTCTTAATCCCGCCTGTTTAGCACCGGCGGCGACAAGAAAGGGTAGCCTGCCCTCTCCGGCAATTAAACCAAGCACATCTTGCGGCTCGTATTTCGTATCTTCTATTTTGTTCAAACAAGTGCCCTGTTCGAAAATCGATAGGCCTGTCGAAAGTGCATTTTTCAACGTTTATTAATCGATATTCGTATCTCACATACCCCTTCTGAAGGCCCACATCGTCAATCGCGAGTTATAAGTCATCATCCTGCTCTGCCGGTTCTTCGAAATCAGTTTCAATAGACGAGACAATCTGCTTAAATTGACTCTGAAGGTCCCGAATATTTTGCCGCATTTCAGGTAGGAATTGTATCATGCTGTACGCTCGCCTGCCTAAGTTTGCTTCGATAGCAGGTGCACCCAAGACTACTTTGTTGTCTGGAATGTTGTTAATAACGCCGGCCTGCGCTGCAATGGTAACGTTGTTTCCGATATTAATATGACCCACAATACCAACCTGTCCGCCGATTGTGCAGCAATGCCCGATGTTAGTAGAGCCGGCAATTCCCACCTGAGCAACAAGCAAACAATGTGAACCTACCCTGGTGCCATGACCTATTGTAACCATGTCACCTAACTTGCTGCCCTGACCTATAATAGTATCATTAAGTGTACCTCGCTCAATTCCGCAGCAAGCACCGATTTCAACATCATCTTCCAAAATGACAATACCCGTTTGTGGGATTTTGTGATGTACGCCCTTGTAGGTGGCATAGCTGAAACCGTCTTCACCGATTGTCGAATTTGCATTTATAATTACGCGATTACCGATTTTACAACCATCATAAATAGCAACATTAGGATATATTATACTATCATTACCGATTTGGACACCTTTGCCGATATACACACCGGAATAAATTATACAACCGTCTTTGATTCTTGCCTCGTCTGCTATTGTTACAAAATCATGAATATGGCAGTCTACACCAATTTTCGCGCTATCGGAAATCGAAGCCCTCGGGCAGATCCCCACTTTTTTATGCCTACGATGCCCATGCAGGAGCACCATTATCTGCATAAAGGCATAGTAAGGATCATCAGCTATTAACAGATGGACTGAAGCGGGGGGCGTTTCTTTTCCTACTATTACTGCACTTGCCTTGGTCGTCCGCAGCTGTTTTTCATATTTACGATTTGTCAAAAAGCTAATATCACCTTCATCGGCCCGCCCGAGCGTAGAGGCAGATTTGATAATCACATTAGGGTCGCCACATACCCGTCCGCCTACATATTCGGCTAATTCACCCAAAGTTCTTTCTTGCATACGAACACCTCAACAAAAAGTCTATTAAGTACAGCACCGCCCCTTTTTCCGAAACATCAGCTTTGCTCTGGTCATTATAACAAAAACACTTATAAGGTCAACTTTTCAGCCGGTAAACAGCAAAGCAAGCATCTTAGCCGTTAACAGAGACTAACCAAAAACTGCTTTTTCTATTTTAAATCCGCCTGAAATTATATTAAACCAATTCGGTTCGAGCATTACACCGTTAAAACATCCAGAAGCTTTCGCTGTAAACTCAATGAGGGCTTCCTGGAAAAAGATGCTGTACTGCTGGCAAATACTGTTACAGCCGGCCCGATGGATTTATACACTGCCGGATTAGTTGGACCGAAAACACCATACGTCCTGATGCCCAGGGCGGCAGCCAGATGCGTAATCCCGCTATCGTTGCCGATAAATCCATCCACACAACTTAAAAGCCCCAGCACCTGCGTCAAAGACAAATCCGTCAGGCACCTTCCAACGCTGCTGATTTTCTTGATTTTCGCATCGCTGAATCTGTCCAACTCGGCAGGCCCTAATAAAAATACGATTTCAACACCTCTCGAATCAAGCTCTCTGGCCACAGCCAAAAAGTTCTCCAGGTGCCAGCATTTTTTTGCTCCGCCGCTGCCCGGCTGAATAACCATCAGCTTCTCACCGGAACCAAGACCTATTTCTCTGAGCAGTTCTTTGCCTGTGTTTATATCCGCTTCTGTCGCTTTAATTAAACAGTCGCCGGTCTGAAACCTCCCGGAACGCAGGGAATGGCCGCTTTGGTCTATAAATTGCTGGATGTAAAAGTCGGCTAAATGTTCGGAGAAACCTTTTGGTGGCTTTATAGAGAGTGTTATAACTTCTGCGCTATGGCTGCAATTGGCAGTGAAAATCAGGTTCTGTTCGAAGTTACTGTTCGGTTCACCTAAAAACGTCGCAATCCAGGCATAGTCACCAAAAGCGCTTATCAAAGGATCCCTGTCTTTAAGTACGAATGTACTCGTTTTAGCAAAAAATCGATGTATATCCATTGAATCTATGGAACGGATGCCATCGACACATGACCTGCCCGGTAAAAAGCCAACGTATTCGGTATGCCCAAGAATATCAATTCCGCCCAAATGCAGCGCATCTTTCATATATGCAGCTAACGGCAGTGTCAATATACAGTCGCCAATCGCCCCGGGCTGCAAAATTAATCCTCGCTGCATTCTTTTTACCGCCTCAGCGCTCTTTTGCCGCACTAATTCAAAAATGTCATCGTGTGTCTGCATACCTAAAAGCCTGAATGTTTGTCAAAGTAATACTAACCGTTAGCCGGCCACCTTGTCAATCCATCCGCCACCGATAAGCCTGTTGTTTTTTTCCTCCTGAATATAAAAAGCGGCCAATTGACCCGGCGTTATTGCCGATACCGGCTCATCAAATTCAACAATAACATGATTATCCTTCGGAGTAACCGTCGCTAAAGCACCTTTACTGTTATAGCGTATCTTTACCTTAGCCCGAAAAGGCGAGTCCGGCTCATCAATAAGCCAGTTCGCAGCCGTTGCATGAAGTTTTTTCTGCATGACCTCTTCTTTCGGGCCGAGCGTAACCGTGTTGCTTTCGGCATCGATTGTCGTAACATAGTAAGGCCTGCCCATGGCCACTCGCAGTCCCCGCCGCTGACCGATAGTGAATCTGTGTACGCCATTATGCTCGCCGAGAACCTTGCCGCTGCTATCGACGATGTTGCCCTTACGAACAAGCTCGGGGCACCGCTGCTCGAGCACAGCAACATAATCGTCGTCAGGGATAAAGCATATCTCCTGCGATTCTGTGCTTTGTGCAGTGCTTAAACCGAATTCCGCCGCTATCTCTCGCGTCTGATCCTTGGAATAATCTCCCATTGGAAGAATGATGTTGGGAAGCATATCTTTCTCAATCATCGATAACACGTAGGACTGGTCTTTAGAAGGATTGGCAGCTTCGTACAGGCCCACGTTGTTATCCCGATTGAGAATTCTCGCATAATGGCCGGTGGCAAGAAACCGGGCACCATGACTTGTCGCAAATTCCCACAACTTGCTGAATTTCATATGACTGTTGCAGAAGACGCACGGATTGGGCGTTCGGCCTTTCCTGTACTCGCTGCAAAAATAGTCGAGAATACGCTCGAAATCTTCGCGAAGGTCCATCACATGAAGGTTTATCCCCAATTGCCCGGCAACAATTTCGGCCTCTGCCTGCGCGTAGCGGGCATCGTCGTTCGTAATCATGAAAACGCCTTCGCAGTTAAAACCATCCCGGCACAACAATGCCGTGGCGGTCGAACTGTCCACTCCGCCGCTCAGCGCAACAAAAACCTTATTTCCATTTCCAATCATTCTGCATTACATGATACGTGATTCACGAGGGTCATCCGGTGCCATATCGACGGGCTGCACGTAGAGCAAATCTAATCCTGCGGATAGATAATTATGCGGTCGTGGATAACGGTGACTAAGTCGTCTTTACCGTCACCCGTCACGTCGGCGACCGTCAACTCTCGCGGCTCGGCGCTGGCCTTGGGGCGACCTTTAGCATCGCGATAACTTTTTTCCTCGAATATCTTAAAGCGCATCGCGGGAACAGGCTTTTCGCCGGCATCGAGCGCGAGAATCTCGATATGGCTGCGTCCGTACTCGACCATGATAATGTCGGTCCGGCCGTCGCTGTTTATATCGCCCGCGGCAAGGTTGCCGTATATCCCGTCTTTAATTTTTGTCTCGTAGCCGAACTGCTGCTCCAGGTGCCGGGCAAAATTCTTGCTGCTCAGCGGAGTAACAAGTGCGAATTTCTTGCTGTCGAACAGCAACAGGCTTTCTGTTTCGCCGCCCGTCAGCGGGGCAAAAAGCATTTTCAGATGTGCCGCACTGTTCCAGTTGCCGACATCCAACGCCTTTTCGAGACGGTAGGTCTTGTCATTGCCGGCTTTGAGAATCTGAAGCTGGCCCTTTTGCCCGTCCAGCAGCAAAATAGAGGGCCTGTCCGCCGAACTCCCGGCGTCGAGATCGAAAGCGGCAACCGCCAATATCTGGTTATCCGTGCTCTTGGCGTTATACTGGTCAATCACGTTCCAGGTCTGTCCCTCTGAAAATACCAGGCTTCTTGCGAAATTGTTCTGCGCTACCAGCAGCTCGTCACCGGCTTTGCCGTCCACGTTGGCTACGGAAATTGATCGCAGGTTTGCATCTTTGATTAAACTGCTCTGAGCTTTCGGTGAATCGACAACTTCGAATTTGTTCTTTTCAACCTGCCGAACCAGTATGGGCGGCTCGTAGCTGACAAATATCAGAACATCCAGCAAGCCGTCCTGGTCGACGTCAAGTACTTTTAAGCCATCCGGATTGGAGGTCAGCTTTTTAAGCTCTAATGCAAGGGCTTTTTCGGTTGTCTCAGATTTTTCAGCATTTTCCTCGGCCGAATCCGCCCGGTCTTTTTCGCTTGCAGCGAGATCATAAACCGCCCTGAGAGTTCTAAGGTCGTCATCGCTTCTGGATACGTAAAGGCAATCTATACTGCCGTCGCCGTCGACATCGGCAAGCTCCATCGCCACCGGCTCACCCGTCACGCCGACTGGTTTCGGAAACGACAACCTGTCATCTTCGAATTCACTTATGCCGATGACTTTTTCCTTCAGGCTCAAAACGCCCAATTCAGTTTTCCCATCGGCGTCGATATCAATGGCGGATAAGCTCGTAATATCAGCAAAAGCGGGAAATCTCACCGGCTCGGCCAACCCAGGCCCTGCCTTTTGTTTGTAGAGAATCAGTTCGGCCGCACCGGGATCGCTTATCGTCACATCGGCCAGGCCGTCGCCATCGACGTCGCCGAGGGCAAGGTCTCGCTTAGTATCCTCCTGCCCGGATGCAAGAGGATAAAACAAAATCGGCCAGTCGTCATCTTTCCGGCTTTCAGCGGCAAATTGATAACAGATAAGTCGTCCACTCAAACTGTCAACAGCCAGGATCTCATCCCCGTCAGCCTTATCTATATTGTTCAGCACTAATGCAAACGGTCTCTCAATAGAAAACTGCAATTGCGGACCCAACTGCCCGGTTTTCATGCCGAATCGAACGTGCAGCGGCTTTTCCATATCATTTGTGACAAGGATAAGGTCGTTGATATTATCCCCGTTCAAATCACTAATCTCGATACCCAGTGTTTGTGCTGATGTGGGATATTTCACCGGCTCGGCCAATGAGCCGTCCTTTGTTTGTACGATGAGATAAATACTGTCACGACCGGCCAGAGCCAAATCATCGGCGCCGTCATTACTCAGGTCAGCACACGCCAAAGCATTGGAAGTGGGCAGGCCATCATCAATATTAATCTTTTTCCGTGTCGGCCAGTTCAGCGATTTCGGCTTAACTGACTTAGCCTCATCGGCCTTTTGCAGCAGCACATACAGGCCCTTTGGCTCGCCGTAATAAGCCAGATCCTGCCGCCCGTCAGAGTTCAAATCCCCGCAGACCAGGCTGTGCAGCTTCTGGGAAACGGCGATACTCTGCTGCTCGAACCGGGTAGGGGGGATGATTGCATTGACGTCTATGTCGGCAGGATCAATCGCGACGTCCTTTTCGCCCGGACCGACCGCCTCTTTCTGCAAAAGCAGCTCGATTCTGGCCCTTCTGTTATTGGTCAGGGCAATATCCTTTCGTCCGTCACCGTTAAAATCGGCCGCCAGCAGGTCTTTAATCCCCCAGTCCAACTTGATGATCTCTATTTCTTCGAATCCATAATATTCTGAGATATCATCAAAGTCCGCCTGCTGAGCATTCAAATTGCCCAGAATCATGCCGGCAAACACAATCGCAAATATCGCCTTACTTAGCTGCACAATGAAAACCTCCATTTTTTCGCCATTACTGTTTCTTCCCGTCGGTCGCTGCAAAAGCAGTGATTCATTTCAAACACTTCCTTCCGCGCAAAATTATTTTACT
>CAZTDF010000202.1:0-8152 GCA_964612465.1 uncultured Pirellulales bacterium | reverse complement strand
TACGTCCACGTCGCCATTTGCCGGATTCGGGCCAGTGACGGCACCCTCGGTAGTAAAGCTCCAGACCTCGCCTTTATACGTACCGGCGCCGTCGAACTCATCGACACGCCAGTAATAAGTCTTGGCCAATTGAAGTGGCCCGGGGGAGTAATTCGCAGGACCGATTTGAACACCCGTCTCTGCGCTGCTTACCTCGTCGAAATCTTCGCCGAAGACAACATAGTTCAATTTTGCTCCGAAACCTGCCGTCCATGTAAGCTGCACATTCAGATCTATGAATTCAGCACCGTTGGCCGGAACCGGTTCGTACGCAGTCTTGGGGGGAATCGAGAAGCTCCAAACCTTGCCTTTCCATGGACTGTTCGGTTCGGCTTCATTGACCTCGTCGATTCGCCAGTAGTAAGTCGTGCCGGGAACAAGACCGTCCGGATAAGCGTATCCGGGGAAGCCGGCAACATAAAATGACAAACTCAGGTCCTGGTTGCCTCGGAACAATTCCGAATCTCGCGTGGCTTCATTGACGTCGTCGAAATCCTCGCCCAAATACACATCGTGTGATACTGCAAATTCTCCGGCTTTCCAGCCAAGGGTTACCCATGTACCAGCAACCACGGAGCCGTTGGAAGGATTCGGACTACTACTGAATCCCGGTGCGATTGAAGCGTCGGAGAGATTCAGATACCCAAATCCGAGAGTCTGGTCATGAGCTTCACGGCCAGTCCAGGTTATCTGGATTTCCCGGTCTGCGGCGTCAGTATCGTCAATACAGGGGTGGAAACCAATGCTATTGCCTGCTGAAAAGTCTAATGCAGTAATTCGTCCGTATTCGATAGAGGCTTCGCAGATGTATCCATCGGCAGTTTCGGTGCAAGCAACCTGGAGGTAATCAATCGCGCTCTGGCCGGCACTATCCATGTTGCACCAGTTCCATGTCTGGTTAGTGAAATCAAAACCGTACTGGTAATGTTCATCATGTGGTGGAACGGCGTTTGTCGTACCGAAAAAGATTTCTACGCAATCAGCATTCCAGATATCGCCACCGGTTTTATTCTGGGCTAACGTATCGTCTTTCACCACCACTGCCATGTAGATTTTCTCGTCATCCCATAGCATGTAGAATTCTCCGCTACAGTCCGATATGCCGTCCCACGTTCCAGTATATACTTGCTCTGCAACATCAAGCACTGCCGGGGTCATAGCTTCAAGATCCCAGTCGCTCAGATCTCCGTCAATTGCATCAGGAGTACCCCTGAGACAGTCTATCACCAGTTCTTCTCCAGTCTTTGGGTGTACTGCAGGCGGGTCTGCAATCGCCAAACTCAAGCTGAGCAAAGTGAAAATTCCCACGAAAAGACATTTCTTGGCTAACATTATATTCCTCCTAATATTAACTGAAAACTGATAGGAAATTACGCTCCGGCCACACACCGAAGCCCGACTTCCCCGGATTTTTCTAATTATAAGAGCTGTTAATTGCTGAGAAGTACGAATATGAAGTTGCGAAGCACAAAGCCAGGTTCTTACTTAAAACTCTACGGCTGGTGCAATACATAACAACTCCTCCGTATTATTTACAAATAAAGAACTCGTCTCCCGGAGACAAAAATCGATGTATCCGCCTCTACAGACACAAGCTTGACTAATTATACTATCTATACCAATTATTCGCTTTCCCGTCAAGGAAAAAACCCATGTGATAGGCAATATTTTGTGAAAATACGTTATCTGTTTATTTATTTGCTCTATTTTACTTTTATGCACATATTAGCATAGCGAGATATCCACCCAACCCTTTTATCATCGGTAGAAGTCGTCTTGTTGATTTCCGCGTCAATAACGACCTCAATACGGTCGTCGTGCCATCCCTGGGACGGATCTGAATCCTGCACCAAAGTTTCATCAAAGACCTCGACAAGCACGTAGAGGTATTTCCAGTTCCAAAGAGCCCACCATGTACCGGAGCAATCAGCCGGCGAACTCGGTTCAGTTCCTGCGAGAGTGGTGGTTATCGACTGTTCTGTCGAAAAGTACCATACCTTGTCCACGAGACCATCGAGCACCGGCACGGCCGCATCGGGGCTGCGGATGAGAAGGTCTATCTATATTCACCTAAGGCATTTTATGGCTTGATATTACCTTCTCTCTAACACAATCCGTTATAGGCACTAAATCAAAAAGTGAAAATCCAAAAATCGATGATAGAAATTCCTGTTGCTGTAAGATCGAAGATACCTATATTGTTCATATATACCAGTATATCCACCTTCACGTTAAGAAAAATTGCAGGATAAATGACAGATTGAGCAATCAGATTGTGTGTTCCATCAGCATGGAAGCTGTAAAAGCAGTTCAAGCAGTATGTATTTTTGCCCGCCTGCCTTATGACTTTAAGAAGACATTATGCTCCGGGAGAATCCAAAAGCAGAGAATAGTTAAGGAATGAACCAGGCGGGAGATGCGAAAAGGCTACCGGTCGTTTTTGGCCGATTCGAAGATTCGCACTGTGTTTTTACCTGCCTGCTTGGCCATATACAGCGCCTGGTCGGACCGGCTTGTAATATCCTCAGGTGTAGTATCAGCATCATATTGCCCCAGGCCCAAACTAATAGATAACGGAATCTGCTCCTTCTGCCATGTTACCTGAGAACTCGCTACCGCATCAACCATACGCTGGGCGACAATAATCGCATCATCGAGCGAAGTATTGAGCAAAATGACCGCATATTCATCGCCGCCGTACCGCGCTGCCGTGTCGATTTGGCGGATGCACTCCTTTATTATTTTGCTGATCTTCCGGATGGCCTTATCGCCGGCCCGGTGGCCGTAAACATCATTTATACTCTTGAGGTTGTCGATATCGATCATGATCAGCGAAATTCGCCCACCATATCGGCGTGACCGCCAAAGTTCCTTTTCCAGAATTTCATAAAACGTTTTATGATTCACAAGACCGGTCAGGCCGTCCGTAGTGGCCTGGCGCTGTATCTTTTCGAATAACTTTATGTTACCGATCGATGCACCGACTAATTGGCTAAATAGCTCGATCAGGGCAATGTCACCGGAATCGAAGTGGTCGCTGTCCATTTTATCCGCCAAATTGAGCACACCGACTACCCTATCCTGGCAAATGAGAGGCATGATAGCACAATTTCTGGTCCTATAATTTTCAGCGAACACTCTTTGTGATTTTCTGATTATGGGTTTCTTATGGGTGTCTATGTCCGGCACTAATATAAGCTCTTTACTTCTTACAGCCATAACCATAAGAGGTGTCGGAGTTTGATTAAGCGAGACTATTTTGTTTATTAGGAACGGATGATTGTGCTTATGCAGGTGCAGGATATTGTTCGTTTCATCAAGTATGTATAGCGAAGCAAAACTTGCATTAACCAGTTTAGGAATGCTTTTAATGCAAACATCAGCTATTCGATCGATTTCAAGACAGTTTATCTGCCGAGCCAATGGAGTAACCTGTTCAAGCAGATTGATGTTGCTGCCTTGATTTTTAACGGCCTCTGCGGGATTTTTATCGGTTCTATTCATATTTCAAAAGTTATTCAGTTTTGTCTCATTCGTTCAATTTATAGAAAAAAACCAGATTCTTACACTTCTATCGGATATTTCTTTGTGCGTATTTGGCAAAAAGCAGTAGTTAAATCTGAAATGAACCAGAGCTTCTGTCAAGCTACATGCTCAGCGAAATCGAACGGATTGCCTGCTCCATACTCCAGATACAGAATCAGGCTATGTATAATAACAGATTAGTGCTATTACGCTTTGACCGCCCCATTTCAGATAAATATCCGATAAAATGGTCCGCAAATACTAATAACCTGGCAAAATTAACATACGCACCTTTTTCATCTTAAATGATTTCTGATTAGTTCTTGTGCATAGGTTGTCATCCAGAACATAGCGAAGCGGAATGAAGGATCTGGACTGAATATTTGTTGATCCTGCAATTCATTAACCAAATCATTCGCTTTCGGTTCAGAGCCTGCCCTGAGTACGTGAAGGAATAATAAAACGCCGATCGCCTTCGAATATTCCGTATTTTATTGCCTTAAATTCAACATTTCTTCCACAGGGCTGGATTGAAACATAACAGAGATGGTTCAAAGGTTTGTAAGTTCAGGTCTTCTCCCGAAAGATCTTAGAGAACAAAAACGGCTAAATTTTTTAAAAAAATATAAAAAACGTTGACAAAAACTAAAATGTATTTTACATTTTGCAAAATACAAATTATACTTTGGCTTTTCAAGAGGATTTAATTGTCTATGGTTTGGCATAAATTAATGAGCTTAGCCCCGTGTAAATGTTCCAGAGTAGTACCGGCTTATCAAAATCCAGAACCGAATATGAATTGTTCCCAAATATGATGTTGTTGATTTCGAATACAGCCCTTTTTGTTTCGATCAATTATCAATGGGAGATGACAAATTAAGCGTTGATTTGAAGAGAATAATTATATCGATGCAACCGGAACTTAATAACGAAACATTACAGATACCTGCCAAGCTTTATCGAATTGGTGAGATTGTCGACTATACCCCCTTTTCAAGACAGACAATTCATAACTACACGATAATGGGTCTTATTCGCGAAGTAAAATGGACCGAGGGTGGACATCGACTATACGATGAGTCCGTATTTGAGAGATTGTCAGAAATCATCCGGCTTAGAAAAACAAAAACTCTTTCGGAAATAAGAGAAACTCTAAGCGTAAAAGATAGAAGGGATTCACAAATCAGGAAAACAACTGAAAAAGGAAGGATCGAGCATGAATCTGATGTCACTGATAACGGATAATATCACCGAGATATTGATTAAGATAGTCAAGTTCACGCAAACTCGCCAGAAAATCCTTATCCAAAATATAATCAACGTACAGAATCCCGGATTTGTGCCTAAAGAGCTGGAGGTCAATGAGTTCTCCGATGTGCTTAACAACGCTATCGACGAACACGTTCTAAATCGGCGGCTTGTCCTGCGCGACACTGAAAATATCAAATTCGGTGCCCGCGGCAGCATAGAATTAAAATCAATCGTCGATGAACACGGCATAAAACTTCTTGAAGAAGATCAAGATGAATATATTGTGCGACAAATACACAAGCTTTGGGAAAATTCTCTAAACCAGAAGCTTGCAGCGGAATTACTCAGACAAAAGCAAGGTACTATTCCAATCGATCGTTGACCATCAACTATTACATTCAAAGCGATTGAAAATAATGGGGTAACGAAACACTGTTTTTGTAACAAGTGACTGAAGATTGAGTTTTTAAAAAAGTTGTTGATCGGTTCTTCTTAAGTTATCGGCCAAAAGATCGATAAAAAGAGGAGATGGGTGCTATGTTTGTCTGTACAGGACGAGAGCCGGAAAGCAAAGGAAGGTTATGTTGTTTATTTAATGGAAGTGACCAGGGCTCCGCAAAATCTGTTGGAATCATAGAACCTGGATTACCGCAAGGCGGGATCCTTTTCATGGAGGAAAACTGTGAAAACCGGGCAAAAACTCAGTATCGAACAAATATGGGAGCAGTTCCATAAAACCCGCGACGAAAATTCTCGCAACTTACTAATGGAACATTACAGGACTTTGGTAAAATATTGCGCCGAGCGTCTTCACAGCAAATTACCCGATAAGGTCGAACTGGACGACTTGATTAGTGCCGGCATTTTCGGGTTGATGGATGCCATTGAAAAGTTCGATCCTTCTATAGGTGTCAAATTTGAGACATATTGCTCGCCCCGGATACGCGGCTCCATTCTTGATGAGCTTCGGAGCATGGACTGGGTCCCGCGTTTAGTCCGCGCCCGGGCCCACCAGTTGGGAAAGGCCACACATTCGCTCGAAACGCATCTTGGCCGAAAGCCCACGGTAAAGGAAATCGCCGAAGAGCTGGAGATGGATATGGAGGAATTTAACAGGCTCCAGCGGGATGCCAACGCGGCCAGCCTTGTTTCGCTGAGCACCAAATATACCGACGGCGACGGCGAAAAAGATATTCGCGAAATAGACATCATTAAAGATGAGCGGAGCAAGAATCCCGTGATCGAGGCTCAAAAGCGGGACCTTAAAAACCTCCTGACCAAGGGGCTGACCCGTGCCGAAAGGTTGATTGTCGTGCTGTATTATTACGAAGAGATGACAATGAAGGAAATCGGGGCAACACTTGACCTGTCCGAATCCCGCGTCTCACAAATGCACTCCTCCATCATCGCGCGCCTGAAAGCCCAGATGAACACCCGTAAAAAGGAATTTTCCGTAGGCAAATCGTAGCAAATCAACTTGATCCGCCCGCACTAAAGATGCCACGGTGATCGCATGGCCCGGCCGAGCATGCGATTAGCCGACGGATCGCCAATTATCCGCTCGCGTTTCGGGTCCCATTGAATTTTTCGCCCGCGAAGCATCGCTATATTCCCCAGGTGAGCGACCGTGGCGGACCGGTGCCCCACTTCCGCCGGCGCTATGGTTGTCTTCCGCGTCTTGACACAATCCAGAAAATCCCGCCGATGTCCCTGGCGATGGTCGCCCGCAGGCCTGGGCAGGTGAAGTTCGTCCGGGCCGATCAGTGTTTTACGCAGATCGACCGGGTCAGTTTTCAAGCCGGCTCGCGTGACATGGACCCAGCCGGCCTCGCCGACGAACCTCACTCCCTGCGGGATGTGATTATTGCTGGCCACGCGCATCACAAGGCCGTTGCCGTAGCTGCACTCAAAGTCATAGTCCACCGCCGCATTCCACAGCCCGTCTTCGGGGAACACCCCCCTGCCGTGGATTTCAACTGGGCCCGTGTCGTCACAATTCATGCCCCAATGGGCAATGTCGATGTGATGGCAGCCCCAGTCGGTGACCTGGCCGCCGGAGTAATCGAGGATCCAGCGAAAGTTCCAGTGGCAGCGTTTCTCCGTGTACGGAGCCCACGGGGCCGGGCCGAGCCACATCTCGTAGTTTAAATCGTCGGGGACCGGCATGGTCGGCTGATGCTCGATTCGATTGACGGTGGGCCCGCCGCCGCCGGGGTTGTAGCCGCCGCCGATACCGACTTCGACCCGCTGCAGCTTGCCGATACGCCCGTTGCGGACCAGCTCACAACCGAAGCGAAAATGCTCCGTCGAGCGCTGCCAGCTTCCGGTCTGCCAGACGCAATTATAGCGATTAACTTCTTCGACGATTGCCCGGCCTTCGGCGATTGTCCGCGCCAGCGGTTTTTCACCGTAAATGTCTTTACCCGCACGAATCCCGGCCATCGCAACAGCCGCGTGCCAGTGGTCCGGCACGGCAATACAAAGCGTGTCAATATCGCCGCGGGCAAGCAGCTCGCGAAAATCGTTATATTGCGAGCAGTCGCCGCCGCCGTAATGAGCGTTTATTTCCCGCACGGCCTGACGCCTTCGACCGGCATCGACGTCGCATACCGCGACGATTTGACAATCGTCCTCCTGCAGAAATCCCTTAACGTGACGCATTCCCATACTGCCCAGGCCGATAAGGCCCATCGTCAGCCGGCTGCTCGGTGCCGGCCGATTATCCCCGCCGAGAGCCAGGGACGGCACAATATACGGCACGGCAACGGCAGGGATGGTGCTTTTCAAAAAGCCGCGTCGTGAAATTGTTCGATGTATCTGGCTCATGGTCGGTGCCCGGAAAAGATTACGCCTTTTCAGCCTCCCGGCGAGCTTCGATCAGCATTTTGATCCATACGCCGACGTACCGGCCGTGGTCGTGGTAGGTCCGCCCGCTGACGAGATTGCCGTCCACTACGCACGGCTCGTTCACGAAAATCCCGCCGCACACTTCGAGGTCGAACTTGCATTTGGTAACGGTCGCCATCTTTCGGCCCTTCACACATCCGGCGTAAGCCGGTATTTCCACGCCGTGACATACGCAGGCGATGGGTTTGTTCGCTTCGAAGAAATGCCGTGTGATACGAACGAGGTCTTCGTCGTAGCGTATATATTCCGGTGCTCGACCGCCCGAGAAAAATATGCCGAGATATTCCTCCGGCCTGACATCCTTAAAAGCAATATCCGCCTGCAGCGTATAACCCTCGAACTCCCTCGTGACCTGCCCGTCCCAGTCAGTTGGAATCTCATGCAGAACCGTATGATATCGCCGCTTTTCCGGCCCGGCCACCACCGGCTC
>CAZTDF010000201.1:0-8196 GCA_964612465.1 uncultured Pirellulales bacterium | reverse complement strand
ACATCCTTGAGAAGGGCAGGCTCTGGAGATAGACTTTGCCGGTTCCCCGCAGGGTGGCGAGAAACAAACCTTCGCCGCCGAAGAACATGGACTTTAGATTTCCGGCCCGCTCGATGGAATAATCTATGCCGCTCGTGAAGGCGACGATACAGCCGGTATCAACTCGGATTGTCTCGCCGTTCAGATCCATAGGAACGACCGTTCCGCCGGCGTGCACAAACGCCATCCCATCGCCTTCCAGTTTCTGGAGGATGAAGCCCTCGCCGCCGAAGAAGCCGGCTCCAAGCCGCTTGGTAAAAGCGATGCTGACCTTAGTACCCTTGGCCGCACAGAGGAAGGCATCCTTCTGGCATATAAGCGTGCCTCCGTGCTTTTGCATATCGAGAGGGATAATCTGCCCGGGATAAGGGGCGGCGAACGAGACGCGTTTTTTGCCGGAGCCGCTGTTGGTGAAATGCGTCATGAAAATTGATTCACCTGTCAGGACTCGTTTGCCGGCACTGAGCAGCTTGCCCATGATTCCTTCGCCGGGGGTCGAACCATCGCCCATCTTGGCCTCGAACGTTATTCCATCGTGCATATAATTCATCGCTCCGGCTTCGGCGACGACCGTTTCGCCCGGATCCAGCTCGATTTCAACAATCTGCATATCATCCCCAAGGATCTCGTAATCGACTTCATGACACTGCATAGCCATCCCTTTCCATTCGCTTAATTCTCGATATTTCGCACCAGGTCTGTGCTGCCATTAGCATACTATACTTACATATTGGCTTTAGAAGCAAGCGCAATCCACCCCATCAACAGGTTCTTGGCAGCTTTTTAAAAAGGATTGAGGATAAACAAATATCGGGTCAATAACTAAGTATTGATTATTAACAACAGCTCAGGCCTTATGCGGTTATGCCATTGCCGGATCAAGTATTTCTTCTGCTTCGGATTCGCTGCCGGCTTGTTCGCCGGGCTTAAAGGGCAGTGGTTCGGCAAACTGAACGGCAACCCGGCGTATAAAGCTGTTGACGTTCTCCACCCGGCAGACATAACTCCACCGCGTGAAGTTGGCCATATCGAACGAATCATCGGATCCGTATCGTGGCACGCTGAAACGGGCGTTTATATGTTGTCCCGGATGGGGACAGCCATCCTGTGCATAACAGGTAAACGCTGCCCCCCTGCTGCAAACATCAACCATTTGCCCCTGTGAGAGAGCATGATCGACATTTTCGGCGAACCAGATGGGCCAATAATAACGCAGTCTTTGTTCTGTTCTTCGATCGCTATTTTCTTCCATTGTAAATACCCTCAAATCTCTTATTGTTACCTGCGAATCGACTGATTTATAGGCCGACTTTACAAGGCGCTGCCGGGAAAATCACAGCCAATCGAATTGATAAGAACATTCATTGCGTTTTTCGTCTGCTATTGTGGAAAACCTGCTTTAAGCTTTTTTTGATTTTTTTCTTCATTTGGCGAAGATACTCCTATAATCAGTCACTGAAGTGCTAACAGTAAATTTTTCTCGACACATTTTGAAGCTGAAGCGCAAACTATATTATGACCAATGTTGGCTCATCGATGGTTTCGGCTGCTGATTATGGCTGTACATGGATAAGAATACAGAGATAAAAATTGCAAAAGGCTTGCAGCAGAGCAATCGGTTGGCATGGCTGCAATTGTACGAAGCGTACGCCGAGCCTGTCTGGAGGAATATCTCCCGGCTTACAGGCGGCGACTCGGCTGCTGTCGCCGATATTGTGCAGGAGACGTTTCTCGCTGCCGCTCGCTCGGCACGGAAATTCAATCCCGATCGCGGCACGCTCTGGGTATGGCTGTGGACAATCGCCAGACGTCAGGTAGCTCTTTACTATCGCAAACAGAAACCGCAAATCGTGCTGAGCCGGGCCCGGCAATGGTGGGCCGGTCTGGACGGCGAGAAATTCGATTGGATCGATGCCAAAGCAGATATGCCGCCGGATATTCTCGAATCGCAGGAGTTGGCAGTGCTGGTTAGATTAGCCTTGAATGAACTGCCGGGCGATTATCAGACCCTGCTGCTGGCCAAGTATGTCGATAATCAGCCGGCCGAACGAATCGCCGGGCAGATGGATTGCTCAGAAACAGCGGTTCGCTCGAAGTTGGCACGAGCAAGAAAAGCCTTCCGGAAGGCGTTTAAAAGGATAACCAGTTCAGCGTCAAATGCACGTGAGGTGTCAATATGACGGCACAAAATGATAAACAGATGAATAAACGAATATCATCATTGCTTTCCTCGATCGATCGGGGGACAAACGAGCCGGAGAAACAACTCTTAGATACGCTGCGAGAGCAATCAACAGCGGAATTCCTGGCTCATTCGAAAGACAGCAGTCAAAAATCAGAAAAAACAATCGCCATTTCAAGGTGGAAAATAATCATGAAAAATCCAATAACAAAATTAGCCGCTGCCGCCCTGATCATTGCAGCAGTGATAGGTATCAGCCGGCTCGGCGATTCAATCGGCGTGACAACCGTCGCCTGGGCCAAGGTCGCACAGCTCATGGAGAACTTCCCTACACATGTGCACAAACAGAGCCGTATTGTTATGTGTGACGGCAAAAAGATCGACCATATGTCCTCGGATAATGTTCTGACACATTTTTTGCCGGGAGTGGGTTATCGCGAGGACATGTACGATCAGCAAGGGCAGCTCATGCTTCGCATCTATGGTCTGCTTCCACGGAAAACTTCCATTACCGTCATCCCGATACTGCGTCAATACAAGATAGAAATACTCTCAGACGATCAGCTCAGTGCATTCAACATGGGACTTCCGAAAATCGTGGAATGCATCAAGTCAGGCGATTATAAAGAGCTGGGACGCAAGGTCATCGACGGCACAGAGACCGAAGGCATCGAGTTCACCAATCCGTTTCTGGTAATCCATACGGGCTATCCGCTCCGGTTCGACGAATTGCTCTTTCGTATATGGGTCGACGTGCAGACCTCCTTACCTGTGTATATGGAGGTCGAGGCTACCTCATCGGACAAATTCCTAACCCTCTGGACCGGCGGAAAGCCTTTGCACGTTAAAGCAGTGATTGACGATATCCAATGGTATGCTGATATAGATCCAAAAGAGATTGAACCTGATATCCCGGATGATTTCATTCTGATATCCGACGAAGCTGACGGCCTTGATGAAGGCAAAGCCATTATTGGATTGAAGGCTTTTGCCGAAGTGACCGAAGGTTTGTATCCGAACAGCCTAAGCATGTCCCACGTTTTATTCGACGGAAGTAAAACCATCGAAGATCGCCTCGGCAGCAATCCCTGGGCTGGACCTGATAGAGATCAGGCCGAGACCTTGTGGCGCCGAGTGATTTCTGTCAAGCCGACCTGTCTTTTTTATGCCGAACTGCTGAGGCAGGGCAAAGATGTGGCGTACTATGGCGATGCAGTTACAGCCGAAGATGCTGATGTCGTGCTGATGCGGTGGAGAATCTCGGAGGATCAATACAGGGTCATATTCGGGGATTTAACGGCCAAAGACATTTCCGCTGCACGGTTAGCAGAACTTGAACGTGCATCTTCTAAAGAATAGCGGTACAATGACTGACAACACGATTGCTTGCTTTGGAGTTTTAATCGATTGAATTGGATCGCAGATATCATTGACACTCACCGAAGATCGGTCTGCGGCCTTGTAGTTCTTCTTACCGCAGTGGCACTGGTCGGAATAAGCAGGCTCGATTATTCGATGAATCCGGAATCGGATATTCGCGGCGAAGATGCCGACTGGAAGAATGTTGAAGAATTCTACAATGAATTCAACACCGACGGCCAGGCCTGTGTGGTGCTGCTGAAGACAGAAAACATCTTCACTCCCGAAGCAATAACGGCACTGAGGCAACTGGTGTCCCGGATGCGCGAAAGCAAGAGCGTCGGGCAGGTCTACAGCATTGACGATGTCCCCGTGATTTCCGGCGGACTCCCGCGCCGGCTTATTCCCGCAGGTCCGTTGGACCTGAACATGCTCCAACAGGCCCGGACCGAAGCGCTGATCCATCCGTTGGTTGTCGGACAGTTGCTCTCGGCGAACGCTGCTGTTACCGTAATAATCGTGCGTCTAAGCGAATTGTCGACAATCGATGAGCTGTTCCCTGTAGTTGGAGATATCCGGCGTATCGCCCGGACCGTCGCCGCGGACCATGGCCTGGAGGTACTTGTCACTGGGTCACCGGCACTTATGGCGGACTGGTTTGCCGAGATGCACAGCCAGAGAATCAGGCTGCCGGTCATTGCAAGTTGTATAACGCTCATTATTGCTATACTGTTATTGCGAAACTTCAGTGCGGTTATTATTACATCCACTCCACATATCTTCGGCACAATCTGGACGCTTGGGGCGATGGGCTGGATCGGCATCGAGCTGACGATGCTCGGTACGGCCATACCGGCCCTGCTGACTGCTATCGGTTTTACAGACTCGGTTCATTTGATGCTGCACATGCGGCGTGAAGTTAGCGCGGGCAGCAGTGCAAAAGTCGGCGCCATTCTGGCCATTCGCCGGATCGGCATCGCCTGTGCATTGACCTCGCTGACGACCGCGGTCGGCTTCGGCTCACTGGTTCTTGCGAGCCGCCCGTCGGTGCGCGATTTCGGAGTCTGTTGTGCGATGGGTTGCGTATTGACTTTTATTGCTGTGATGACTTTAGTGCCGCTGCTGTCGGGGACTTTTCTCGGCGCTCGCTGCGCCATCGTAGCCAAATCAGAGCAGACCAGTCGCTGGAATTACTTTTTTGACTGGTTGGGACGTCACACGCTGGCCAGGCCGATTCTGGTTACTGTTCTCAGCGTGCTGATAACTATAGGCCTCTCGGCAACCGTTTTGAAACTAAAACCCGATGTAGATATACAATTCTACCCGACTCAAAGTGACTCGATGCGGGCGCTGGACGTCTTCGAGCAGGATTTTGGAGGAGGTGGGATGATTCATGCATGGGTGGATTGGCGGGATCCGAACAATGTCCCCGCCGGACTCGTTGACGCCCTCAAGGATGTTCATGATATCTTCAATAATGATCCTTTTACGTCCTATCCAATCTCCGCACTTAATCTGGTACAAAGTATCGGTGTCCAGCCAAAGCAAACCCAAATCAGCCTTGCGCTGCTGTCGCTCTTCCCGAAGGATCTGGTCGACAGGTTCATTCATTTCAACCGCGGATGTGCTGTTGTGAATGCGAAATGCCCAATCCTGGGAGAATCGGCGAGTGTCCCTGCATTTTTACGAATCGAGCAGTCCCTGGTGGAACTCTCAGCGAAATACGAGCTTTTAAGGTTTCGTTTGACGGGCGTGCCTTTGATTATCTCGCGCAGTCTTCACAGGATAAATCTTGATCTCGTCAAGAGCCTGGGCCTGGCGGCTGTTATCATATTTGGTATTATCACGCTGGAATTTCGCTCGTTCCGCTACGGCGTCATTTGCCTGATTCCGAATATCTTTCCGCTGGCCGTCATAAGTGCCTGGCTGTTTTTCACGGGCCGATCATTGCAGACTATAAATGTACTCGTTTTTACGATTTGCCTTGGAATCGCCGTCGATGACACCATTCATTTTATGACGCGCTTCCGCACAGAATTTCGAGAATGCGGCGACGCCCATGAGGCGGTCAAACGCAGCTTTCGTGCGGTGGGAAAGGCATTGGTCATCACTACCATCATCTTCATTTTCTGTTTCGGAAGCTGTGCGAGCTGCACCATACCGATGATTAAGAACTTCGCATACCTGGCCTGCATAGGATTCGCCGCCGCCCTGGTCGGAGACCTCATAATTCTGCCCGCCCTGCTGCTCGTGTCCTTCCGAGGTAAGGGTCGGCAGCGTCAAATCGAAGTAACGGAATGATCCCTGTGTTAACTTCCAAGTGCTCGCACAAGCCTGATAAATTCTGAGCCGCGTTGCTCGTAGTTCTCGAACATGTCGTAGCTTGCGCAAGCTGGGCTTAGTAGCACGGTATCGCCGGTGACTGCAAGTTGATTTGCCGCTTGGACGGCTTCGGCGAGAGAATCGACGAGATCGACTTTAGTATTTCTTAATTGAAGATTGCTTCGCTTTGCTCGCAATGACGTTTTAGTGTTATTTATCGCCGAAGCGATTTTGGGGGCTGTCGTGCCGATCAGGATTGCCGCTTTGGCCTTTTCGGCGATTTTCTCGCCCAGTTTGTCGAACGGGATGTCCTTATCGTATCCGCCGGCAATGATGATTGTCGGTTGGTCGAAGGCTTCCATGGCGGTGATTGCTCCTTCCGGCGTGGTCGCCTTCGAATCGTTGTACCACGAAACGCCATTTATTGTTTTAACCAGTTCGAGCCTGTGCGGCAACGCTTTAAACGCCGGCAGAGCATTTTTTATATCGTCATCTGTAATATCAAAAAGCCCGGCAACTGCCATGGCGGCGGCGAGATTCGAAAGATTAGCCCGGCCCGGCAAGGCAAAACAATTGCGAAGCTCGCCGCTCACATCGTCGGCTGAGAATTTGATGCATATTCTGCCAGCATCCTTCTTGTATTTCTCGAACCATTCGATGGCAATTTGGTCTTCGGCATTAAAAATGGAAACAGCAGGTCGGTTATTATCCCGTTTCTGATACTTGAAGATGTTCTCTTTCGCGGCACAATAATTGGCAAATGTCCCGTGCCGGTCAAGGTGGTTCGGCGTCAGATTGGTTAGCAGTGCTATGTGTGGTGCCTTTTGAATTTCCGCTAATTGTTCGAGTTGGAAACTCGACAGTTCCAGAACCACCAAATCGTCGGAATTGACTTGTTCTAATATTGTCAGCAATGGCTGGTTGCCAATGTTGCCGCTTAGCCAGACGGCTTCATTACTCGTATTTTTGAGCAAATGAGAAGCCAGGGCGGTGGTTGTGCTTTTGCCGTTTGCGCCGGTGATACCGATAATCTTTGCCGGGCACAGCTCGAAGAAGATGCTTATCTGGGACGTAACGAGCCGGCCGGCAGTACGGGCGATTTGGAGAAACTTGTTATCGGTGGGGACTGCGGGATTGGCGACAACAATATCGGCCTGCTCAAAATCCGCCGGGGTGTGCGAGCCGAGATGAAATTCGATGCCGGCAAGGTCCCGGAGTTGGTCAATTGAATCGCTTAACTGTTCGGTCGAGGTTAAATCAGTAACGATTACCTTCGCACCGCTGCCGTGGGCGAACCTGGCAACATCAATCCCGCCGCCAAAGCGGCCCAGTCCCATTACCAAAACAGTCTTGGCGGTAAATTCACATTTGTGGTTATGCATCTCATTCAGTTCTCAGTAGATTTTCAGTTGTCACGATAATATTCTAAATCTTTCCGAAACACAGGACAAGCGAAATCAGTCATTTGACCTGGTGCCCTGGTAGAGACAGGCTACACCGAACGTCAGCGGTGTTGTATTGACATTCGAGAAGCCGGCCTTTTGCATCAGGCGGCAGAAATCTTCGGGGCGGTGGAAATTTTCAATGCTTGTATCGAGATAGCGGTAGGCATGATTGTCGCCGGAAAGCAGGCGTCCGAGCAGCGGTACAAAAAAACGCAGGTAGAACAGGTAACAGTTTCTGAGGATTCGATTGGACGGCATGGAAAATTCCAAAATCAAAGTCGTGCCGCCCTGTTTTAGGAGTCTGTGGATTTCGGTCAGAGTTTTGAAAGCGTCGGGAGTGTTTCTGATCCCAAAACCCATCGTTACGACATCGAAGGTCTCGCCGGCCAGGCCGCTGGCTGTCGCATCGGCACGAACCAGGCTGACTCGGCCGGTGAGTTTGTGGCGTGTAATTTTACTGCGGCAGAGAGCCAGCATGTTTTCGGATATATCAAGGCCGACCGCTTCGGCAATATTGGGATTTCTGTCAAGCAGCGAAATCAACACGTCGCCTGTACCGGTCGCAAGGTCGATGACTCGGAGTTTTTCGTCTTTATCGACGGCATCGGCAAGTCTGCGGCGCCAGGAGAAATCAAGCCCGAATGAGAACAGGTGGTTGAGAATATCATAGGCCGGTGCGATACGGTCGAACATTTGACCGGCCGGATTTGAATTCATATTGCTGGACATTCCTTTGACGGGTTCCGCGTTAGTCTCAGAGCTTTGTCTGCATTGCGGTTGCCAGATCGACTTTCGCGTCGATTACGGCCTGCTCGATACATCTTTTCCAGTCGTCGCCGAACTGGTCCT
>CAZTDF010000200.1:0-8282 GCA_964612465.1 uncultured Pirellulales bacterium | reverse complement strand
AGCGTAAATAGAAAACAGCAAGAACTTAACGGAAATCTTGTAGAAGATATAGAAATGGTTGAGAAAGGAAAACAAGCGTGTCAGAACCAGAAGTAAAACTTTACCACAAAAATGTAATGGCAAATGTAATCGGCGATGAGCATGGTATCACCGACGAACAATGGGATGAACTCATTGAAAAAGTCGAGCCGCTCATTCCAATCATTATGAAGGAAATTGAAGGCTACAAGCGACATACCAATATTACACCTACGCGTTACGGCTTGCTACCAACAAACACCGAACTCGCCGATGAACTCATGAAACGAGCCAAAGAGTTGAAAGGACGATATGACAATCTCGTTGTTCTTGGCATTGGTGGTTCGGCGCTTGGCAACATAGCTTTGCAAACTGCGCTTAATCCTTATATGTACAATCTCAACGAGAAGGTACGAAATGGCCGGCCGCGTTTGTTCGTCTTGGACAATGTCGATCCGGCCCAATTATCCTCGTTTGTGAACCAACTTGGTGACGGGCTAAAGAGAACGCTCTTCAACGTGATCAGCAAATCCGGGAGAACCGCCGAAACCGCTGCCCAGTTCCTGTATATCAAAGACAAGCTGGCAACCGAATGCCCCAAAGAGCCCCTGGCTAACCACATCATCGTAACTACCGGTTTTGAGATTAACAAAGAGGGAAAAATCGATAGCACCCTCTACAAAATTGCGAAGGAATTAAATTTGCCTATGCTTGAGGTCCTAAAGGATGTCGGCGGCAGATTCTCTGTACTAAGCGCGGTCGGCCTGTTCAGTGCCGCTATGTGTGGCATAGAAATAGATGAACTGCTGGCCGGGGCCCGATACATACACGAAAGAGTAAGTTGTGAGAACTTCGAAGAGAACCCGGCTGCCATCAACGCCGCTATAAATTACCACTACTACAAACAGGGCAAGAAACACTCGGTTATTATGCCGTATGCTTACTCCCTCAAGGACATGGCCGACTGGTACCGGCAATTGTGGGCGGAGAGTCTCGGCAAGAAACTGGATTTAAACGAACGCGAAGTCTGGGTAGGCCCGACGCCGGTCAAGGCACTGGGCGTCACCGACCAGCACAGCCAGGTGCAGTTGTATCGCGAAGGCCCCAACGATAAGCTGTTTACCTTTCTCCAGGTCAACAATTTTGCCAGAGATGTCAAGATAGGCCCTGCGCCTGATTGTACGCCGGAACTCGGCTTTCTCGCCGGCAAGAAAATGAGCATATTGCTCAACAACGAAAAGAAGGCAACCGAATATGCCCTCATTGAAAGCAAGCGGCCCAATCTAACCATTATCTTCGACAAGGTAAACGCTTACACCATCGGGCAGTTCATTTATCTGTATGAAGTCACGACGTCCTTCATGGGTGCTCTATTAAACATTGATACTTATAACCAGCCCGCGGTAGAATTAGGCAAAGAAGCCACGTTTGCTCTTATGGGCAAAGAAGGATACTGCAAATTTGTCGATATGACTTATAAAGAATTCGCAGAAAAGATTATAGCCGCAACTGAAATCGATGATAACTATCTCATTAAATCGCGTTAATTTTGTATTAGGGAGTACTGGAGACGAAAATGAATTACGCAGCGATAATGGCGGGGGGGACAGGTAAGCGGTTATGGCCTCTCAGCCGGCAGAAACGCCCCAAACAGGTCTTAAAACTCCTCGACGGCAAGACGCTCCTTCGTTGTTGTTTCGAGCGTCTGAGGCCCATATTCGACATAAGAAACATTATTGTCCTTACGAATGCCGGCTATGCTGATATGGTTCGTGAAGACCTGTCCGAGCTGCCCTTTAGCAATGTCATAGCCGAACCGGCCGTACGCGATACTGCCGGTGCTATTGGGCTGGTCTCAACCGTTCTGAGCAAATATGACTCCGAAGCTACAATCGTCGTTCTTACCGCCGACCAGATAATAGAGCCCGCCGAAGTGCTGCAACAGGGCATCAAAGATGCACTGACCTTCATCAACAATAATCCGGACGATATGATTACTTTCGGAATCCAGCCTACTTTTACCAGTACCTCGCTCGGTTATATAAAATGCGGTAATAGCCGGCAATGTCCGAATTGCAAAAATACAATTTACTCCGTGGAAGCATTCAGGGAGAAACCTGACGAAAAGACTGCAAAAAAGTATCTTGAAGCCGGTCAATACTTCTGGAACTCCGGCATGTTCGTATGGAAGGCTAAAACAATCCTGTCTAATCTGGCAAAGTTTCTTCCCGAAGCCACCGAGCCATTAGCCAAAATTCAAGCAGCCTGGGACAGCCCAAATCAACAACAAACGCTTCAGGATTGGTTTGTAAAGCTGCCCAAAATCAGCATTGACTACGCCGTAATGGAAAAGGCCGACCGAGTCAATGCCATAAAGCTTGATTGTCGCTGGCTCGATATGGGCTCGTTCGCCGCACTTGCCGATGTTACCAGTTCCGACAAGAATAAAAATATTGTTGTCGCAGGCCAGAGCGAGTTGCTCGACTGCAATAACAGCATCATAGTAACCGAAGACAAAGGCCATCTGATAGCAGCCATTGGCCTGGAGAATATGGTCGTGGCCCACAGTCCGGATGCCACACTTATTTGCCACATCGACCAGACCCACAGGCTGAAAGAACTGCTTGAGCTGATAAAACAGCATGACGGCGAAAAGTTTCTATGATCAAGTGCATTGTGCTGCGTTTTTTTATTGAGCACGCAGAACGCTGAACGAGATGAGATACCTGGCAATAGACCACGGAACCAAACGCACGGGATTGGCGATTTGTGATGCCGCCGAGACCATTGCTTCGCCACTGGCTGTACTCCACGGCCAGAAAGAACTGCTGAAAAAAATTGCAGAGATAGTCGAGGCCGAAAATGTCGAAGCCGTCGTGCTGGGACTGCCTTTGAACATGACCGGCTCGGAAAGCTCTCAAACAAAACTCGTCCGGAAGTTTGCCGAACAGTTGAAAGGACAGCTTTCCGTTCCAGTCCACCTCCAGGATGAACGCCTGAGCAGTTTCAGTGCCGAGGAGAAACTTGCTCCAGCGGACTTTACGAGAGGTAAAAGAAAAAAACGAATTGACGCCGTCGCCGCGGCAGAAATCCTGGGAGCCTTCCTCGAACAGAAAAGAGCCGAAAATCACGATTGAGCATCTAAGGCATTAAACTCCCATATAATAGCAGGAGATTGTCGACCAGCATGGTCAAGGCTTGCTTTAAGCGGCCCGATGAAATATGAAAAAACCGTTTTTACGCCGGCTATGGCAAATCTTTTTTAAAATACGTTGGAAAAAAGACTTGCAAATACTGTAATATTTGATTAGAATCCTCGATTCGGATTATGTGATATTTGAGAAAGTATGTAAGAAAGGATTTATATCAAAGATGCTGAAGAAGCAGGAAAAAGAGAAGATTATTGATGATTTTGAGACTCACGAGAGCGATACCGGCTCACCCGAAGTGCAGGTTGCGATATTGACGAGAAGGATTAATGACCTTACCGAGCATCTCAAAACCCACCGTAAAGACCATGCGTCCAGGCGTGGCTTGCTGAAAATGGTCGGTACCAGATCAGCACTGCTCAAGTATGTGAGCAAAAAGGACGTCAAACGCTACCAGGGGATTATTTCTCGTCTTGGCTTGCGTAAATAACAAGAGCATAAGAGTATGAATCACTTGCCCTGCACAAAGCAGTGTGAGCCAAGACTATCTTATTGCAAAACCTACCAAAGAGGTAATATATGATTGATTTTTGTAGAGTCGAAAGAGAAATCGGGGGCAGAACCTTATCCATCGAAACCGGCAAAATCGCGAGACAAGCGGATGGAGCAGTAGTCGTCCAGTATGGAGAAACTATTGTTCTTGTTGCCGCGGTCACGGCCCCACCGAGATTTGAAGACATCGATTTTTTCCCGCTCAGTGTCGACTATCGCGAGAAACAAAGTGCAGCCGGCAAGTTTCCGGGCGGGTTTATTAAGCGAGAGGGAAGACCAAGCACGAAGGAAACACTGACGGCCAGGCAGATCGACAGGCCCATTCGGCCGTTGTTTCCCGAGGGTTACTTTCAGGAAGTGCAGATTATAGCGAACGTGTTAAGTGCCGACCTTGAAAACGACCCCGATGTTCTGGCCATGATAGGAGCAAGTGCTGCGCTTACGATAAGCAAGATACCGTTTATGGGGCCCACCGGCGCCTGCAGACTGGGCAGAGTAGACGGGGAATTCGTAGTCAATCCCACTCATGCCCAGGTTGCAGAGGGTGACCTGAGCCTGCTTCTTGGCGGCCGCAAAGATGCCATTAACATGATTGAGGTCGGGGCAAAAGAATTGTCGGAAGACGTGATAGCCGAAGCGGTCGCAACCGCACAGAAAACCGTCCGCGAGGTCTGCGAAATGATTGAAGAGCTACGCGAGAAGGTTGGAGTCGAGAAGGAAATCCCGCTCGTGGAAAACGATAAGCAACTCTTTTCGAAAATTCTTTCGGAAATATCAGATAAACTTTCTGAGCTTAAACAAATACCGGACAAGCAGCAGCGGAATACCGCCGTGAAAGAATTATTCGAGCAGGTTATGGCGGAATACTGTCCTGATGAGGATAGTCCGGAAGCACAACAGAATGCCGATGCCGTATATGACAAAGGGATGGTCAAGCGAATCCTCGGAAAAATCGAGGGACAGGTCATAAAGAAACTGTTGCTGAGCGGTAAAAGATCTGATGGCAGAGGCTACGATGATGTACGTCCCATCACGTGTGAAATTGGTATTCTGCCCAGGAATCACGGCTCGGCGTTATTTACGCGTGGCGAAACACAATCGCTCGTAAGTGTGACCCTGGGCACCATAAGGGACGCGCAGATCATTGACGGTTTGTTAGAGGAGTACGCCCAGAACTTCACGCTGCATTACAATTTCCCGCCGTTCTCCGTTGGCGAAGTCAGACCTGTTCGCGGAGTAGGCCGAAGAGAAATAGGTCACGGGGCTCTTGCGGAAAAAGCGCTGCAAGCGGTAAGGCCGCCGGACGACAAATTCGCTTACACCGTCAGGATCGTCTCGGATATTACCGAATCGAACGGTTCGAGTTCCATGGCTTCGGTTTGCGGAGGCTCACTGGCCCTGATGGATGCGGGCGTCCCAATTACCAAGGCCGTTGCCGGCATATCAATAGGTTTAATCAGCGACGAAAACGGTCGGCACGAACTGCTGACCGATATCGCCGGCGAGGAAGACCACTACGGCGAGATGGATTTCAAAGTCGCGGGGACAGTTGACGGCATTACCGCAATACAGCTCGACATAAAAGCCGAGGGCCTGGCACATGATATTATGGTGGAAGCCCTTGAACGGGCAAAGACCGCACGGATGAAGATTCTGGAAATTATGGCTCAGGCCATCGATAAGCCCAGGCCCGAACTGAGCGTCTATGCACCGAAACTGATAAGCATGGAAATCGATCCTGAATTTATCGGCAAGGTCATCGGCCCGGGCGGTAAAATGATCAAGGGTATTCAGGAACAGACCGGCACGACAATCGAAATCGAAGAGGATGGAACCATTTATATCAGTTGCCTCGGCGGCGACGGTCACCTCAAGGCCAGGGAATTTATCGAGTCGATCACAACGCCGCCTGTAGTAGGGCGGATATATGAACAGGCAAAAGTGGTCTCTGTGAAGGATTTCGGAGTATTCGTGGAAATCGTGCCGGGCGTCGAAGGCTTGTGCCACATCAGCGAGCTGAGCGATGGTTACGTCAAGAACGTCGAAGACGTCTGCAAAATGGGCGACTTGATACCGGTCAAACTCATATTGATCGACGATCAGGGCAGACTGAAACTTTCCCGCAAAGCCGCCCTTGCCGAAAAGAAGAAAAAAGAAAAGCCAGAGGAAAAATAAGTGCTGCAGTTTGTTGGCGGTTTTATTGTTGGCTTACTGACGGTCGCTGTGCTATTGCTTTGTAAAAGGATTGCCGGGACTAAAGGGGATGGAAATAATCACCTTGCACAGCTTGAAGAATTAAGCAAGCTGACCGGCGGTCTTGCCCACGAGATCAAAAATCCTCTCTCTACCGTTAAGATTAATTTGAATCTTGTCAGAGAAGAGCTGGAGGATTCCGTTCGCGCCGATTCCGGCAAAATCGCCGCGGATAAAAACGTCACGAAGCTCAAAAGGGCGATCAGGAAATTAGCCGTCGTCCAAAAGGAAACGGACAGGGTCGAGCAGATACTCGACAGTTTTCTACGCTACGTTGACAGGACCGAATTGCAGTTGGCAAGTATCGACATCAATGAGCTTGTCAGCGACATGATCGATTTTTATTCGCCGCAGGCCCACAGCCATTCGGTCACCATCCACCAGGGTCTGCATAATGAGCCGCTTGTTTGCAAAATCGATGCGGATATGTTAAAACAGGTGATATTGAATCTCTTTATTAACGCCCAGCAGGCCATGAGCAGCGGCGGAGACTTGATGATACGAACCGACAGGCAGGAAAAAGACGCTTTAATACAGATCAGCGATACCGGCTCCGGTATTACGCCGGACAAACTGCCGCAAATCTTCGACGCTTATTATACGTCTCGTCCGCAGGGAAGCGGCCTGGGCCTGCCGACGGCGAAGAAAATTATCGAGGCGCATAAAGGCTCAATATCCGTTAATAGCGAGCCGGGAAAAGGGACATCTTTCGATATAAGATTGCCTATCCAGGCCTAATGAGGTGTCAGTTTGGGACAAAAAGAAGGCGTAATCCTGATTGTCGACGATGAGCGTGACCACGCCGATGGGCTTGCCGAATCGCTCGAAAAACTGTGCGCGCAGGCAATCGCTGTTTACGACGGCACCGATGCGCTTCAGATTCTGCGCAGCCAACAGGTCGATGTTGTCGTTACGGACCTGAAACTCGGCGGTGACATCGACGGGCTGGACATCCTCGAAGAAGCCAAAAAGTACAATGACAGCACGGAAGTCATCCTGATAACCGCCTACGGCACTATCGACACCTGCAAGGAAGCTATCAAGCAGGGCGCTTACGATTACCTTGTCAAACCGATTGACATCGGCCAGCTTCGAACGCTTGTGACACAGGCCTGCCAGAAGGCCTCGGCCACCAATGAACGCAGGGCACAAAAACCCAAATCAGGCAAAGGGGAATTCGTCTTCGAGGGCGTGCGGGGCAACAGCCCGGCGATGGAAGGCATATTCGAGGTCCTTCGCCGAGTCGCACCTACTAATATATCCGTCCTGATCGAAGGCCAATCCGGAACGGGCAAAGAGTTGCTGGCAAGGGCGATTCACATCAACTCGCTTCGCTGGAACAAATCATTCCGGCCGGTAAACTGTGCCGGCCTGACCGAAACGCTGCTGGAGAGCGAATTGTTCGGCCACGTCAAAGGCGCTTTTACCGGAGCGGCCGGCGACAGGAAAGGACTGTTCGAGATTGCAGATAAAGGAACGCTGTTCTTAGATGAGATAGGCGATATGTCGCCCACTTCACAGGCCAAGCTGCTGCGCGTCATCGAAGATGGAATCATTATCCCGGTCGGCTCGAATAAACCGACCGTGGTCGATGTCCGCATCATCAGCGCGACGAACCAGAACCTTCCGGAAATGATAGAAGAGAAAAAATTCAGGCAGGATTTATATTTCAGAATCAAGGGCGTAAACATTTCTCTGCCGGCCCTGAGTGAAAGGACTGAAGACATCCCGGCGTTGATTGACTTCTTTTTAAAAGAGGCCGCCACGGAGGTCGGCTCCAAAGTCACGGGCATAACCGACGCCGCCCTAACGGTCCTTTTACACTACGACTGGCCAGGCAACGTTCGACAGCTCCGAAACACTATCAGGACAATGGTCGTTATGTGCGACCGCGACCGGTTGGATGCCCGCGACATCCCGCCCGATATAGCACAAAGACGGCAGTTGATAGCCGGCAGCCAAACACCGGCGGCCCTGGGGGCCGTCTCGCTCAACGAGCTTGAAAAGCAGGCAATCGAAGAGACCCTGTCCAAAACAAAAGGAAACCGCGAAAAAGCCGCCAAAATACTCGGTATTGGCGAAAGAACGCTATACCGGAAAATCAAGGAATATAACCTCTAAACGTCGCTCGTCGCTCGTATATCGTATGTCGGGAAAGTGCCCGATGTCATTCGATGTCATTGCGAAGGAGCCCTTCGGCTTCGCTCAGGATAAACTCCGCGACTGCGGCAATCTCAATCCTTCACGCGATACGATATACGCAATACGATATACGAATTCATTATCAAGCACAACTCATCGAAAAATGTA
>CAZTDF010000199.1:0-8297 GCA_964612465.1 uncultured Pirellulales bacterium | reverse complement strand
CGGTGCGAGATAATACATGTCATGTCGTTTTGATGCGCCAGTTTGATGGTCTGGAGTGACTCGGTAATGGTTCCGATTTGGTTGACCTTGATAAGGACGGAATTTGCGGCCTTTTTCCGGATTCCCATTTCCACGCGTTCGACATTAGTGACAAAAAGATCATCGCCGACAATTTGAATCGCATTGTCGGTTTCTTTCCAGAGATGGGCAAATCCGTCCCAGTCCTCTTCCGCCAGGCCGTCCTCGATGGAGACAATAGGATACTTCTTAGCCCACTCGACGTAAAGCTCTACCATTTCATCGCTGGTCAGGTCCTTGCGCCCGTCTTTTTCAAGATGGTATCCATCGTCTTGATGAAGTTCCGAGGCTGCCGGATCCAGCGCGATTCCGATTTGCGTGCCGGGGGTGTACCCCGCCTCTTCCATAGCCTCCATTATCAGTTGAAGAGGTTCTTCGTTTGAACGGACCGGCGGAGCGTAGCCGCCTTCATCCCCTACGGTTGTGGGCCAGCCTTTTTTGTGAATGATCCTGCCCAGATGATGGAAGATTTCCGCGCCCCAGCGCACCGCCTCGACGATAGAAGGCGCGCCAATCGGCATGATCATATACTCCTGCAGATCGGCGGAGCCCTCGGCATGTTTGCCGCCGTTCAGCACGTTCATCATGGGTATCGGCAAGGTAAACTTCTCAACCGGACGCTCATCGATCAGGCTCGCCACATACTGAAAGAATGGGATTCCATCGGCCAGGGCACCGGCCTTGAGGCAGGCAATAGACACCGAGAGAATGGCGTTGGCCCCTACCTTCGATTTATTGGGAGTTCCGTCGATTTCCAGCAGAAGATTATCAATACCGGCCTGGTCGGTGACATCGCGTCCCACGACTGCGGGCGCAATCATCTCATTGACATGGGCTACCGCCTGTAACACACCTCTGCCCAAATAACGCCGGGGGTTGCCATCGCGTAACTCCAATGCCTCATGTATTCCCGTTGAGGCTCCTGACGGAACCATGGCAGTGGCCGTCAATCCGTTCTCCAGAATCACAATGGCCTCGATCGTCGGATTGCCTCGCGAATCCAACAGTTCCTGTGCAGTAACTTTTGCTATTTTCATTATTCTCCCAAATCCCAATTAAACCAATTCGTATCCTTTCTATAGCTTGATTCAGGGCGTTTGTCAAGTTAGACTTTTCAGAATACCTTCAAATCGCGGTTTGCAGACAGTCTGGAGTTAGTTCATGAGGTTATCCGGGCCATATCTGTTATAGCTGAAAAAATAATATTATAAGACTTCTTTATTGGCATGCGTTGCCGGCACCAACAAAATATCAACAGTGTATATGGAGAAGTGGCGAGAATGCCTTTTTTTGTTTCGTATCCAGCTTTATGCCACAGAATGCTGTGAGCATGATGATTGTATATTTTCATCATGCTCATTTATTCCATTCACAGATACCGTATGGGTTCTTTTTAAGGTCGTCCGGTTAAAGCGTTCTACGCCGCAGATATCAATTCTTTCCGAGCGGATCGTAATAGCGTTTCGGTATGTCTTCTCCTGTTGTTTCTTCGATGGTAGTCACATGGCCGTCCAGCCAGAGGCAGTTCAGTTCCCCACCTGTTTCAAAATCGTCACCATGATTTCTTACAGAATGCCTGAAGATACCACGATACCATGCTTCACGACCGCCGCCCTGCCTATAGTGACTCAAATTCACGCCGCTTGAATCGGGGCAGAGCATATCGTTTCCATTCTCGATTCTTGGCTCCATATGATCATGTGCGACGATAACTTCTGCATGATGTGGGATAGCAGCAGTTCTCTCCCTGCGCAGCCAGCCATTCATGGAATACGCAGCATTATGTACATCACCTTCGCCATTATATAACATGTCTGTTGCTATCTGATCATAGAAGTTTTTGAAGGTCGCGCAACCGAAAATCTCCGGCTCCTTTACATAGTCTATGTAGATAATGCCCCAATAAGAATGATTGTCGCTGGGAGTCAGCATGTTACCGCCGGCAGTACTGGTAGTACCGGAAGGATACCAAAGATGCCCGTTACAACTGCCCGTATCCGGATCCGTATAGAAGTTGGGCATCTTGTAATCGTTGTCATCACTGTACATAATGACACCGAGACCTATGGTTTTGAGATGAGAGATGCAGACTTGGTTCCTCGCCTGCTCCTTTACTCTCTGCAATGCCGGCATCAGTATCGCCATTAATATCGCAATGATAGCAATAACAACGAGAAGCTCAATCAACGTAAACGCCTTTTTCCTGTACATCAATAATCCCTTCATACAATCTGTACTTATTGTCGATGAAATATCTTCGACTACCGTTCGAGGGCACTATGAAATGATCGGACTTTCGTACCCAACATCAAATACCCAACCTTCAATATATTATTTATTTTATAGCATATTTGGAGATTCGATACAAGTAAAAAAATCCCTTCTAATGCCGGCCGGATATGCCCGGAGGATACTAAAAACGAGATTTTGTAAAAATAAAGACTAAGATTCCTGCAGCCTCGTTATTGTTTGTTAGAAAAAAGCTGGAGATGTCTGGGCACCCATCAGACAAAAGCTGCTGTGCTTCAACTTATCTTTGATTTCCTGAAGCTGCACGTAGAAGCGTAAGAAATTCCGCAGGTACAGACAAGCCGAGACTCTGTATTTTGTGCACATCCTGCCATGCTTTGTCGTACCGGCCATTTGCATAACAGGCGAGAGACCGCCTGAAGTAGGTTTCGGCGGAATCCGGACTGTGTTCAATCACCTTCGTGAAGTCGGAGATTGCCTGTTCGTACTGGTTCATCGCCACGAAAATCGGCCCTCGTGTTTCATAGCATTCAATAAATTCCGGTTTTATCTCCACGGCTTTGGTGAAATCGGAGATCGCCTGGCCTAACTGGCCTATCGCAAGATCAACAAGCCCTCGATTGTAATAAGCTTCGGCAAATACCGGATTTCTCTGAAAAGCTCTGGTGAACTGGGCGATTGCCGCTTCGTACATGCCTTCTCTGGCCGAAGCGATTCCCCGATTGTTGCAGGCGTTGGGATCCTCGGAATCCGTTTCAATTCCCGGAGTATGCCCCATCAATTTGTCCTGCCATTGTAACGCCGGTTTATTCAGCGCTCTTTCGAATTCCGCCTGCCATGTTTTCATATTCTCCCGCAAGTGACGGGTCATTCTTGTCTCAAAGACGCTGCCGGAATCGATATAATTCCTGCTCTGGAGGGCTTTGCAACTGATCGGATACTTGATTTTCGCTGCGGTGTATGGAAGTGCTATTATTTTCCGGGCGTTTATGAATGTTTCACTATAGCCAAAGGATTCTTTGAGAACGATATCAAACGGCATTTCAAAAGGAGACACCACACCCGTGATTATGTGGATAAATCCAAAACCCACGATAGTCAATCCGGCCGCTATGCATAAAGTGACTGACGTTCTCTCGTGCCACTTCCTGGGCTTCTTTGCCTTGCGGCCTTTGGCCGGTGCGCCGCAGTGAGGGCAAGCCTCTTCTTCGCTGCTGACTTGCCCGTTACATTCTTTGCTTTTATTGAGGGCCATTCTTTATTCTCTCATAATTTCCAGCGTAATGTCTCAGGCGCCCTGCTATCCGCTGGCCAGCCTATAAGATACGACGATTTCCCCTCAGGAGCAAGTCCGAAGAAGATCATATCGTTATGCGGCAGGTTATGAGATGTTTCATCTTGTATTTCCCTGCTATTAGTCGTAAGCTCATCCGGGTGTAGTCTGAAAAGCGTATTCGGGCGTTTCATTTAGTAAAATATGCTGCGATGTATATTGATTCATATCAATTCGGGAAAATCGTGATTGACGGGACGGCGTATGACAGTGATTGCCTAATCCTCGGCAATTCCGTCCATGCTAATTGGCGGAGAAAACAGGGGCATTTGTTAGCCGTCGAAGATTTGCAGACTGTAATCGCTGCCAGGCCAGCGGCTCTGGTAGTCGGCTGCGGGGCATCGGAACTGATGAAAATTTCAGAAGACCTAAATCAGATTCTTCTGGAACATGGAATCGAACTGTTCAGTGCGAACACAAACAAGGCCGTAACAAGGTTCAATGAATTAGCCGGGAAAAGCGAAAACGTTGCCGCTGCACTACACTTAACTTGTTAAAACCAATACGATTTTTCGATTGACTTTCATCAGCCTATTCTGGTATATTAATCATAACACCTGTAGAGTCATCATCTTGCCGGGATATTTCGTTTCGTTTGTCAGAAATTTGAAATGCAGGGCTTTGTTCTGTTGCCTAAAAGGTGATCAGAGGAGGTAAAAACCATGACGAAGGCCGGAAATTCACAAATTTTGCAAACTATCCCATTGTTAATCACAATCTTCTCTCTAAACTTGCCTACCTATGCCCAATATAGCGGCGGCACGGGAGAACCTAACGACCCATACCAGATCGCTACAGCAGAAGACCTGATGCTACTGGGCGAGACTCCCGAAGATTACGACAAGCACTTCATCCTGATAGCCGATATCGACTTGGATCCGAACCTCCCCGGCCGAAAGGTCTTCGAGAGGGCCGTCATTGCCCCCGATGCCGATCCTGAAAAATGGGACTTTCAAGGGACCTCGTTCACGGGGATTCTGGATGGCAGAGGCCATGCTATTTCGCATCTGACAATCGCAGGCGAAGGACATCTCGGCTTGTTTGGTCGATTGGCCTTTGGTGCTGAGGTCCGAGACTTGGGAATAGTAGATGCCAATGTAGCCGGTTCACGCAACTGTATCGGTGCTCTAGTGGGGATCAATGGTGGTAGGTATGAAGAAAAGGAGGGTGGGACTGTCGTCCAATGTTACAGTACCGGTAGTGTGAGTGGCAGTGACTATGTTGGTTGTCTGGTGGGAGAAAACTGGGGTGAAGTTATCCAGAGCTATGGTAGTTGTGACATCATTGGAGATTACAGCGTTGGTGGGCTCTTGGGGAGCAACTATGGCAATGTGAGACGGTGTTATGCTACTGGCTTGGTTCTTGGCACGTACTCGGTTGGTGGGGTGGTGGGAAAGAATTGGGCTTATGTAACCCAGTCTTATGGCACTGGTGACGTGAGTGGGACTGCAGATGTTGGTGGCCTCGCAGGAGGCAACTCAGATTATGCCTATGTTACGTACTGCCGCAGCAGTGGTATGGTGAAGGGCAATTCCGAAATTGGCGGCCTGGTTGGGGAAAATTACGGCGTTTTGACACAGTGTTATAGCACGGGTGGGGCCAGCGGTTGGAGTTCTATTGGCGGACTGGTCGGCGAACTCCATGGCAACGTGAACCAATGTTATAGCGCTGGCTCTGTGAGTGGAATTGAGGACGTCGGCGGGCTGGTAGGGAAAGATGTCGGCTATACAGCCCATTGCTTCTGGGACACTCAGACTTCAGGCCAGATAAGTAGTGACGAGGGAACAGGCAAGACCACAGCCGAAATGCAGGATATCCAAACCTACCTGAATGCACAGTGGGACTTTGTTGTTGAAATCGCAAATGGAACTTCTCAGATATGGCAAATGCCGGAAGAAGGTGGTTATCCGATCCTTGCAATCTTCAACGGATATACCCCTCCTTTGTTGCAGGGCTTAGGTACACGTGAAGATCCATACGTAATATCGGATGCCTTGGACTTGGGAGCAATGGTTTACTATGACCTTGGTGCCCACTATCAAATGGTCGCGCCGATCGATCTGTCGGGCATCCATTGGGGTACGCCGGTGATTCCTTGGCTTCAGGGTACGTTCGACGGCGGTAATGAGACGATCTCGGATCTGACCATCACCGGAGGAGCAGGTCTGGGACTCTTCGGTCAGGTAGCCTCTGAAGCCGAGGTTAGGGGGCTCGGAGTGGTCGATTCCAACGTAACAGGCTTGAATATCTACATTGGTGGGCTGGTAGGAGAACTCTGGGGCAAGGTGCAGCAATGCTCTTGCAAGGGCGCGGTGCTTGGTGACTGGTGGATCGGAGGTTTAGTGGGATACAATCATTACGGCGAGATATCGGGGTGTCACAGCGACGGTACCGTCAATGGTGGCTGGTATATTGGCGGACTAGTGGGCCGAAACTGGGGCGATGTGAATGAGTCTTACTGTACTTGTGAGGTTTCTGGCACGTATACCGTCGGAGGATTACTAGGGGATAACGATGGCTCGGTGACCTATTGCTACTGTACGGGTCCGGTCATAAGCGACGTTGGTGGTCTCCTTACTGGTAGCTACATTGGCGGACTAGTGGGCAGCAATAGTGGCCCCATTGCACATTGCTACTTCAGTGGCACAGTTAGCGGTGGCTCACCTGTTGGTGGGCTGGTAGGAGTTCACACTGACAGTGAGAGCATAACCTACTGTCATAGCGATGGTATAGTCAGCGGACAAGAGGAAGTAGGTGGATTGGTAGGCCTTCAGGGAAGTGGTATTCTAAGCAACTGTCACAGCACCTGTACAGTCAACGGCGGCGACATTGTGGGGGGCCTCGTGGGATTGACAAAGAAGTGGTTCGACGAAGAATGGCCGAAAATGACGGACTGTTACAGTACCGGCGCGGTCAACGGCGTCGCCTTTGTCGGAGGACTGGTCGGCACGCATGGCTATGGCATCGTTTCCCAATGCCACAGTAACGGTACGGTCAGCGGCGCTGGCGATCGTGTTGGCGGTCTGATAGGCAGCAATACAGATATTGTCGAGAAGTGCTACAGCACGGGCAGTGTCAGCGGCAGCGATAAGGTCGGCGGGCTCGTTGGATCGAATGCCTTTGCCTCGGTGAGAGATTGTTACAGCCGCAGCCACATCAGCGGCGAAGAGGAGGTTGGCGGACTGGTGGGGTACAACGCGTATGCGTCTCTGGTCCGATGTTATAGTAGCGGCACGGCTACCGGCACTGAACGTGTTGGTGGCTTGGTGGGGTACAGCTACTACAGAGGAAACATCAACGCCTGTTTCTGGGATATGGAGGCCAGCGGCTTATTCAGTGTTTGTGGCGCCAAAGAGGAAGACGCCGAAGGTTGTGATGATTCTTGCGGCAAGACCACAGCGGAGATGCGGTCGCCCGGCACGTTCGTCGATGCTGGCTGGGACTTCGTGGACGAGATCGAAAACGGGACAGAAGATATCTGGTGGATTCTCGAAGGCCAGGACTATCCGAGGCTTTGGTGGGAAACCGAATAGATTTACGATTTACGATTGACGATTTGCGATTTATTTCTCTGTGTGCTCGGCGCTCTCTGTGGCCAGAAGAATCTGCGTAATCCGCGAAAAGCTATTCTTTGGATTTTTCTTCGGTTTTTTGCACTTCGCCGGTCATGGGGACAAACCGGACGGGCATCACATTTTTACTTTTCAAATTGCCCTCTTTGTCCTTTGTGATCAGGACCAGATACTGAAAGCCGTAGGGACTACCGTACGGCAGAATCATTCGACCTCCCGGCTTGAGCTGTTCGATCAGCGGTTCGGGGATACGCCCGGCGGCGGCGGTGCCGATAATCGCGTCAAACGGGGCATGCTCCGGCCATCCGAAAAATCCATCGCCCGCCCTGGCGAACACGTTCGGGTAGCCAAGCTTCTTCAGGAGCTTTTTCGCGCTAACGGCAAGTCCTTCGACAATCTCGATGGTATAAACCTGCTGTGCAATCTCGGCGCAGACCGCGGCCTGGTAGCCCGAGCCGGTGCCGATCTCCAGAACGACCGAATTCGGATCAAGATTCAGGGCCTCGGTCATAAAGGCCACAATGTACGGCTGGCTGATGGTCTGGTCATAATCAATTGGCAGCGGGTGGTCGGCGTAGGCATAACGCTGCTCTGTCGATCGAACGAAAACATGCCGGGGCACAACTCGCATCGCCGACAGGACATTGGGGTCCTTGACGGCCCGCGACTCTATTTGCCGGCTAACCATTCTTGCCCGCTCTTCAACGCGTTCGGTAAAGGCCGGGTGCTTGTGGACGGGACGCAGCGGTTTCTTTTCGTTCGGATCTCTCGGCTTTTGTTCGAGCGGTAGATTCGGCTCGGCGGCCGTCTGGTTGGCATCAGCCTCCTTGTCCTGCATTGCAAAAACGGACTTTGGTTCCGTTGTTGTATTTGTGGCAAAAATAATTACTAATAGCCCAAGCAGTATCAATAAAAACAGAAGCACATAGATCCATTTTTCGCTTGTCCTGGGATATTCTTCAAACATTTTCTCAGCTATCTCTTCCTGAATTCTTCTTTACATGAGCGGCACAATGATATCCCGGTTGTCGGCAATGAATATTATACCATATCCATGAAAGGCT
>CAZTDF010000198.1:0-8301 GCA_964612465.1 uncultured Pirellulales bacterium | reverse complement strand
CGGCAACCTGAGCAACGCCGGCGAAAGCCTGGAGCTGAGCATGCCCGGCGACGTGGATAAAGGGGGCGTACGCCAATACATCCGTGTCGACAGGGTCAATTACAGTGACGGCTCCCATGCGGAGAATTGCCCCGGCTCGATAGACCTCTGGCCCATCGGGCCGGACGGCGACGGCATGGCCCTGATGCGAAAGGTCCTGACAGACTACGGCAACGATCCCGACAACTGGGTTGCCGGGTCTCCCTCAGTGAATCAATAGCCGACTACTTCTGTGCACTGCACATCAACATCGACAATAAATGGTGTGCGATGCACACCCTACGGCCTAAATTTATGCCGAAATGCGTTGACTCGACCGTCCTTTATATGTTAGAATGATTATAAGGTATTTTTGAAGCGTGCTGCGTTCCGCGCGGGCGAGTGCTGCACGAGAAGTAGGGGCGATTCACGAACCGCCTCTACGCAAACGTTGAACGATAAACGAGACACTTAAGGAAGGAGATAAAAGGTGATCATATCTTTGAGGAAATCCTGGTTATTTCTGGTATTGACTACCGCCCTGGCCGGTTCTATGGCTTTAGGCGTTCCAGCGGACTACAGCGTTGTGATTAACGAGATTCACTACGATCCCGACGTGAAAACCGAACTGGTCGAGTTTGTCGAGCTCCATAACACTTCGGGCGACGATATCGATCTGTCCGGCTGGTACTTCCGAAGCGGTATCTCCTATCGGTTCGGCGCCGGTGCGACGCTGCCCGCGGGCGGCTACGTAATCGTGGCTCAAAACCCGGCCCATATCCAGGCCAAGTGGAGCAGCGCCAGACTTTCCGTATCTACCCATTTAATGTTCGGGCCGTTCGAAGGCAAGCTCAGCAATAACGGGGAAAATATCGAACTATGTAACGCTTTCGGCGATGAAATCGATCAAGTCGATTATCAGCTCGGATTCCCATGGCCTACCGTAGGCGATGCCGTGCCGGACAACCAGCCGGGCGAAGGAAGTTCCATCCAACTGGTCAATCCATTACTCGATAATGACCTGGCCGGAAGCTGGCGTTCGGCTTATCCGACACCGGCGGCATACAACGAAATGGTCTATCTCGAAAACACGCCGCCTCATATACGCCAGGTAAACCATTCGCCGAAGCAGCCCAAATCAGGTGAGATGGTCACAGTCACCGCCAAGGTTACCGATGCCGACGGCGTAGACGATGTTACTCTGAGCTATCAGGTCGTGGAACCAGGCAGCTATATAAATATACAAGATTCGCAATACTATGCGAATTGGACAACCGTTGCGATGCTCGATGACGGGCTCAACGGTGATGCAATCGCCGGCGATGACATTTACAGCGTCCAGCTCCAGGGCTCTATCCAGGTCCACCGCCGGCTTCTTCGCTATCGTATCACGGTCACCGATAGCGGCGGGCGCGGCCTCATGGTGCCGTACATGGACGATCCGCAGCCGAATTTCGCTTACTTTGTCTACGACGGAGTTCCCGCATGGTACGGAGCCATCCAGCCGGGAGTCAGTCCAGTAGTTGAGTACGGCGCGGACGTCATGCGCAGTCTGCCCGTTTATCACCTTATCAGCAAAAATACAGACGTCGAAAATTGCACCTGGCGCGAGAGATATGGGGGAAGCGATTATAAATGGAACGGCACGCTGGTGTACGATGGAAAAGTATACGATCACATCCGCTACCGCGCCCGCGGCGGCGTCTGGCGATACGCCATGGGTAAGAATATGTGGAAATTTGACTTCAACCGCGGGCATAGCTTCCAGGCACGGGACGATTACGGCAAAAAGTACAAGACCAAATGGGACAAACTCAACTTCTCCGCGTGCATCCAGCAAGGCGATTATCAGCACCGGGGCGAACAAGGCATGTTCGAGGCTGCCTCCTGCAAACTTTTCAACATGATGGGCTCCGAGGCATCTAATACCAACTGGCTTCATTTCCGTATTATTGACGAGATTGTTGAATCCGGGCCAACGCAGTACGATGGCGATTTCTGGGGTCTCTATATGACCCTTGAACAAATGGACGGAAGATTCCTGAACGAGCACAATCTGCCGGACGGCAATCTCTATAAGATAGAAAACAATTCAGGAAGCTTAAACAACCAGGGACCGACACAAGTTACCAACGGCTCAGATGTGAGAGCCTTCATGAACGAATACAACAGCAGGCCTTCCGAAGCATGGTGGGATCAAAATGTCAACCTTGCCGGATACTATGGCTACAGGTGCGTGGTCGAAGGCATTCACCACGGCGACATCGGCTACGGCAAGAACTGGTTCTTCTATCTGAATCCCGAGACCAATAAGTGGTCGATGCTGTCGTGGGATGTGGACCTGACATGGGCAAACAATATGTACGGTAACGGCGAGGATGTGTTCAAGAGACAGGCAAGCATCTTCTCAAATCCGAACATTATGATCGAATACCAGAATCGCCTCCGGGAGTTTCACGATCTTTTGTACAACGCCGACCAGTTGTATCAGGTGCTTGACGATCTTGCGGATATTATCGATCATCCGACCGGTGGACCCACTTTTGTCGATGCAGACCGGGCCATGTGGGACTACAATCCGATTATGAACAGTAACTATATCAACAGAAGCAAAGCCGGACAGGGCCGTTTCTATCAGCGTGCCGCCACTAAAGACTTCCGGGGCATGGTGCAGATCATGAAGAACTATGCGGTTTCGAACAACCGCGCATTCGATACGTATTTCGAAGATTTATCGATACCCAGTACACCCATCGTTACCGCGACATGTCCATCCACGTATCCGATTAACTCGCTTTCGTTCGAGGCCAGTCCCTTCAGCGACCCGCAGGGCAGCGGTACATTCTCCGCGATGAAATGGCGAATTGCTGAGGTCACTGAAGGCTCACAAGTCGCGCTGCCGGATGAAGATATCATGCTGATATCCGACGGCAGCGAATGGAAATACTTCAAAGGTACGCAGGAGGCTTCTTCGCCCGATACGACTGAATGGCGGGAATTATCTTTTGACGATTCGCCCTGGCAAACAGGAGCAGCCCCAATCGGCTGGGGAGAACCAACATCTTTCCTGGGAACCACACTGGAAGACATGCGATACGCACACACGTCCTTCTTCATCCGCAAGAAGTTTACAATAGATAACCTCGCAGCGATAGATAATCTTATACTGGAAGCGATGTATGACGACGGATTCAACGTCTGGATCAATGACACTTTCGTGCTGCAGGAAAACATGCCCTCGGAAAACATGTCCTATGAAGATTACGCAAGCGGCGCCCATTCTTCCGAGAAGAGCTGGTTTACTTTTGTGCTGCCCGAGCCAACCTACCTTGTCGAGGGCGAAAACATAATTTCCATCCAGGTACAGAACATGTCACGCACCAGCAGTTCCGATTGCTTTATTGATGTTCGTCTGACAGGTGAGCTGGCCGAGCCCGGTAGTATTCCCCCGAGTTATCAGGTCACAGAAGGTAAGTACGAAATCGATGCTGTCTGGGAAAGCGAAGAAATGGCAAACTTCGACAGTGACATAACCATTCCCGCCAGCGAGGTCAAAGTCGGCCGGACCTACCGGGTTCGCTGCCGGATGAAAGATAACAGCGGCCGTTGGAGCCACTGGTCGGCGCCGCAACAGTTTGTAACCGGTGAGCCGATCGCGGCCTATACGTTGAATAATCTGCGTATCACAGAAGTCATGTACGATCCGGCCGACCCGCCGGCTAACGATTCTACCGACAATGACGAGTTCGAGTTCGTCGAACTGCAAAACATCGGAGACGAGACCATCGATTTGACGTCTGTTTCTTTTATCGACGGCATAACATTCGATTTCAACAATGGCAGCGTCACGAGTCTTGGGCCCGGCGAGTTCGTACTTGTGGTCAGGAACCAGGCTGCTTTCGAATCTCGCTACGGTGCAGGATTGTCCGCTATAATAGCCGGAGAATATGCCGGCAAGTTTTCAAACAACGGTGAAAACGTAAACCTCGTCGATCTCTGGAACGGAACCATTGCAGAATTCGCTTACAATAACTCTCGAGGCTGGCCGCTCTCAGCCGCCGGCGGAGGTCATTCGCTCGTGCCTTTGATATCGGCCCTGCCCGGTGAGCCTGAAGGCTCTCTCAACTATGGCGGCAACTGGCGCGCGAGCACTTACATAGGCGGCTCTCCCGGCACGGACGATCCTGAGCCGGAAGCAACCGTTGTACTAAACGAGATTATGGCTCATACCGATTATCACAATCCGCAACTCCCCCAGCACGAATCCAACGACTGGATAGAACTCTACAATACAGCAGCAACAAGTATCAATCTGAATAACTGGTATCTCAGTGATGACATCGACGAGCTGAGGAAATGGGCTATCCCGGCAGTTGATATCGCCGGCCACTCCTATATTAGTTTCGACGAGGTGACAGGCTTTCATAATCCAATCAGCAGCGGATTCGGCCTGAACAAGGCTGGAGAAGATGTCATTCTCTCATATCTGCCCGGCACATCCGAGGACCGTGTCGTTGACAGCATCAGTTTCAAGGGCCAGCTAATAAATACATCTATAGGCCGCTATCCGGATGGCGATGCGTACTGTCTTGAAATGGCGCCTTCTCGCGACTCGGCAAATGATAATCCAATCCTTGATGTCGTGATCGATGAGTTGATGTATCACCCCACCGACGAGACTGACGATGAGTATATTGAGTTATACAATCCCACGGCAAGCCCGATTTATCTTGAAAATTCTGAAGGCTCCTGGCGTCTGGATGGTGCCGTCGACTATATATTCGAAGGCAATACGTCGATTCCTGCAGGAGGAAGATTAATAATTGTAGGCTTCGATCCGGCTGTAGACATCTTCCAGTTGAACGCTTTCGCCACTGCATACAATACGGGACCTTTAACTCCCGCCGTGGATATAGTAGGCCCCTGGTCAGGCAATCTTTCCAATGCCGGCGAGCGGCTTGCTTTGAAAAAACCCGAGGCTCCCGACCTGCCGGGCGACCCGGTCTGCTGGGTTATTGTCGATGAAGTGATTTATTCGGATGTGTCACCCTGGCCTGAAGCCGCAGACGGAACCGGTTATGCCCTGCAGAGAATATCTGCCGACCAATATCATTCGGGCAATGACCCCGGCAACTGGCAGGCTGCTACACCGACTCCGGCTTCTAATCAATAGATTCCCGGCAGAATTACACAAAGAAACAAATACGATATAAGGAAACATACAGGTTATGCTCAAAAATACGAAAATCCGCCTGTCAATTTTGGCCTTTATGTGGATCACATATTTGATCGGCTCGGCCAATGCAGCAGAAACTACGCTGGTCATCAACGAATTAATGGCGTCCAACAACACTACGATCCAGGACCCGCAGGGCCAGTACGACGACTGGATCGAGATCCACAACTACGGCCTCGATGCGATTGATATCGGCGGGTTGTATCTGACGGACAACTTGTCGGTCCCCACCAAGTGGTGGATTCCGAGCAGTAATTCCGCCTTAACGACAATCGGCGCAGGCGGCTATCTGTTGATTTGGGCAGACAATGATACGACCGATGCCGGGCTGCACGCTAATTTCAAACTCGACGCCGCCGGCGAAGAGATCGGCCTTTTCGACAGCGACGGCATTACTCAAATCGACAGCGTCACCTTCGGCGAGCAGACCGACGACATTTCCTACGGCCGGTACCCCGACGCCGTTGACTACTGGCAGGTTTTCGGCTCCCCCAGTCCGGGAGATCAAAATGTCGGCGTCTATGAGGGCTTTGTTTCCGATATCGAGTTCAGTCACAAGCGCGGCTTTTATGACGAGTTGTTCTATCTTACGCTCGCCACTGAAACTGAGGACGCAGTCATTTATTACTCGCTCGACGGATCCGAGCCATATCAACCTACTGCACGTGGGTCGTCATCCGGCACGGCTTATACCGATCCTATTCCAATCAGCAGGACCACTATCTTAAAAACAATCGCAACCAAAATAGGCTGGATGCCTACCGACGTAAAGACACAGACCTATATTTTTGTCGAAGATGTGATAAGACAATCACCTACCGGCTCGGCTCCCGGCCCCGGCTGGCCTTCGGGCAACGTCAATGGGCAGACCATTAATTACGGTATGGATCCCGACGTCGTAAACGACAGCCGATACAAGGACCTTATGGACGATGCCCTGCTGGCCATTCCCAGCATCTCGCTTGTGACGGATTTAGACAATCTGTTCGACTCATCCAAAGGCATTTATGTAAACGCCAGGATGCTGGGCAGGACGTGGGAGCGCCCTGTCTCGGCCGAGTTGATCAATCCCGACGGCAGCGAAGGTTTCCAAATCGACGCCGGCCTGAGAATCCGCGGGGGATATAGCCGCAACGACAGTAATCCCAAGCATGCCTTTCGATTGTTCTTCCGTGCCGAGTACGGCCAGACCAAGCTGAGATTCCCGCTGTTCGAAGATGAAGGCGTCGGTGAGTTCGACAACGTCGATCTGCGAACATCACAGAACTACTCATGGAGCTACGACGGCAGCAGCAAGAATACAATGGTTCGCGAGGTTTTTTCACGCGATGTGCAGCGGGACATGGGCCAGCCCTATACTCGAAGCCGCTATTATCATCTCTATCTCAACGGTCAATACTGGGGCATTTTCCAGACACAGGAACGCTCCGAAGCATCGTATGCCGAGTCATACTTCGGAGGCAGCAAGGACGATTATGACGTAATCAAGACAACCGGAGGTAACCCGAATTACACCATCGAAGCCACGGACGGAACCATCGATACATACCGCCAGCTATGGCAGGCGGCAACGAATGGATTCTATACGGACGAAGCCTACTATAAGGTTCAGGGAATGAATCCCGACGGTACGCCCAATCCGGCGTATGAAAGACTTCTTGATGTAGACAATCTGATCGACTATATGCTCTGTACCTTCTACGTGGGAGACTGTGACGGCCCCATCTCCAACTTTCTCGGCAACAACCGGCCGAATAACTACTACGGTATCTACAATCGAATCAATCCGGACGGTTTTAAGTTCTTCAGGCATGACGGCGAGCACACGATCGGCGCCCAGGGCAATTGGAATCTGGATCGAACGGGCCCATACACGCATCCCAACCTTGCACAATTTGCCAATTTTACTCCGCAATGGCTGCATCAGCAGCTTGCCGCTCACCCGGAGTATCGGCTGCGCATGGCCGACCGCGCACATATGTACTTCTTCAACGATGGATTGCTGACCCCGGGCCAGTCAACATCGCGTTTATTGGAGCGGGCCGAACAAATCGAAACGGCTATTATTGCCGAGTCGGCCAGATGGGGTGACTCAAAAAGATCGAGGCCATATACGAAAGACGACCATTGGTGGCCTGAAATTGACCGCATTATTAATGATTATGATGCCTACGGTTTTCCGCTGCGGACTCAGGTTGTGCTCGGCCAGATTCAATCCGATGATTGGTATCCGAATGTCGGTGCGCCGGTCTTTCACATAAACGGAGCGTATCAGCACGGCGGTGAAATTTCGGACGGCGATTTGCTCTCGATGACTGCCCAGACCGGCATGATATTGTACACGCTCGACGGCTCCGACCCGCGCGCTCCGGGCACATCACAACAGGCGGACGCCCTGGTGCCTGAGGATGCCGATAAGCGGGCAATCGTTCCAGTCGGCCCGGTCGGCGACGAATGGAAAGGCGGCGGTGATTTCGACGATTCGACATGGCTGCCCTGCACCGGCTCACCCGGCGGCGTCGGTTTCGAGAGAACCACGGGTTACGAAAACTTCATCAGCCTCGATCTCAGAGAACAAATGTACGCCAGGAACGCCACGTGTTACGTCCGCATTCCTTTCACAATCGATGCCGACTACACTTCTTTGACGCTGAACGTCAGGTACGATGACGGCTTTGTCGCCTACATTAACGGCGTCGAAGTAGCAAGGCGTAATTTCGACGGCACGCCGGCCTGGGACTCCAGGGCCAGCACCAGCCATTCCGATTCGGCGGCGATACTGTTAGAGAGCATAGATATTTCTGAATTTCTCGACAACCTAAAGCAGGGCGACAATTTATTGGCCATCCACGCCATGAACAGCTCGGCCACAAGCTCAGATTTTCTTATCTCCGCCGAGCTTACCGCGAGCGGAGACGATTCCGACGATAGCGAACCGGACGGCGTTTTGGAATATACCAGCCCAATTACACTAAACCATAGCGTTCAGGTCAAGGCAAGGGTATTGAGCGGCGATGAGTGGAGCGCCCTGAACGAAGCGGTCTTTG
>CAZTDF010000197.1:0-8342 GCA_964612465.1 uncultured Pirellulales bacterium | reverse complement strand
GCTGATCGGGATCGATATTGACGCCAAGATAGACGGTAAAAAGTCTCAGGCCGTTCTTATCCAACTCTTTGGCCATTTCGCCCAGCTCTTGGCCCGCCGTGCATCCGATTCCGGCATAGCCCAATTCCCTGACCATTTCGACCTGCTCTATTGCAGTCTGGTGTGCGGCGTCTTTCGTTGCCGTATCCATAGCGAAGAAAGGATTCGGTCCGGCCGGCTCGATCCGGATATTGCGATACGCGACAGGCCCGTGGTCACCCTGGAGCATGAGCGGCCCGTCCGGTTTTTCATCGTTATATGCGCCGGCCCGCGTCGGCCCGGTAAGTTCCACATCCTCGTGAACGACTACGCCATTGTGCAGCACTTTCTCGAATCTGGCGTTGGCGATTTTTCGCCCGGCCTCGTCGAAACGCGGTGCCCGGAAGATAACATCGAACGTCTGCCACTGTCCCGGAGCCTTCGATGCGTTTACTCGCGGCGAATGACCTTCATAACCCTTATTACTGCTTTCATCCCACCGCTGGTAAATGCCGCCGCACTCGATGCCCGGATATTCGCTTTTTTCCGTGCCGTAGCTGTCGAAAACCTGAATTTCGTACCGGCCCATGAAGTACACGCCGGAATTCGAGCCTTTCGAAACCATAAATTCGATGTGTGCTTTGACATCGCCGAACTCAGCCTTGCTAAACAAATGCGAAGTCCTGCCCACCGGCCCGTTCACAATCGTCCCCGTCCCCGGCTTACTGCTCAACAGCTTTTCATCCTGAGGATGAGTGAACGTATCGGCGACAATCTGCCACTGCCCCGTATCGCTACGCCACGCAGAGAAATTATCCCCCGTCAATGTAATTCGCTCAGCTTGTGAACTAACTGCCAATAAAAAACATAAAATACCAACAAACAATACAATCGTATGATTCATTCCGCCTCGACTGTCCATAATCCATGCCTTTACAATAATCATTTATCAATAATCAATAATCATTTCACAATCGCCACGGGCTGCGCATCGTGCGTGACAGCATACGGTTGGCTTGCTCATCGTTGATGAATTTTTCGTTGTCCGGGTCCCATTTGAGTTTCCGCCACAGCAGCATCGAGATATTACCGATGTGCGCGATGGTAAAGCACCGCTGGCCTATCTCCGGCGGGAAATAGCAATCTTTACGCGACTTGACGCAGTCGAGAAAATTTCGCTGCTCGCCGCCTTTACATGTATAGAGATGTGTTTCGTTCGGCCCAATCACCGAATTCAGGATGGATTTCGGCTCGGCCTGCAGCGGCGCCCTCCAGCCCCGGTTGCCAATCCAGCCCTCGGAGCCTTCGAATCGCAGGCTTGGCGTACCTGACGTCACGATCAACCGCACCCCGTTGGCGTATTTGTACTCGATTCGATATTCTATAGCCGTATTGTATAATCCATCCGGCCAGAATTTGCCTTTACCATCGACCTCGACCGGCCCGGTATGCTCGCTGTCGTTACCCCACTGGGCGCCGTCGAGCAGATGAGCGCCCCAATCGGTCAATTGCCCGCCCGAATAATCCTGAATCCAGCGGAAGTTCCAGTGGCAGCGGTCTTTCGTATAAGGCGCCCAAGGCGCCGGGCCCAGCCACATATCGTAATCGAAACCATCCGGCACCGGCATCGGCCCAGGATTGCCGGGCGTATCCGGCCCGCTCGGCAGCTCGACGCGAATTGTATGGACCTTGCCGATCCGGCCGTTGCGGACGAGCTCGCACATTCGGTGATACTCATATACCGATCTGTCCTCGGTGGACCATTGAAAAACCCGGCCGTAGCGTTTCATAACATCGCACAGCACCCGGCCTTCCTGAACTGTCAGCGTCGGCTTCTCGCATTCGATGTCCTTGCCCGCCTTGGCCGCGGCAATCGAAATCGGCACGTGCCAATGGTCCGGCGTAGAAATCATCACCGCGTCGATATCGTCCCTTGCCAGGACCTCCCTGAAATCCTTGTAGGCAGCGCAATCTTCATTGCCGTACTTTTTATTTACTGTATCGAGACCCTGCTTCAAGTGAACGGGATCTACGTCACAGACAGCAACGGCCTGAGCATCCGGCTGTGCAAGGAAGCTCTTGAGATTCATATCAATGCCGTGGCTGCCCGTACCGATGAATCCCATTGTAATCCGCTCGCTGGCTGTAACGGCTCCGGATTTTCCCAGTGCCGAAGACCGAACCAGATAAGGAAATCCCACAGCGGCTACAGAAGCCCCCGCCGCTCTTTTCAAAAAACGCCGTCGGTTAATATGTCTTTGTGTCATAATGTAATCACCAAATCATAAATAATAAACAATAGTAAATAGAAAATAGTAAATAATAAATGTCACACCCGCCACGGGCTTCTCATCGTTCGAGACAGCATCCTGTTGGCCCCGTCATCGTTAACGAACCGCTCGATGTCCGGATTCCACTTCAGGTCTCTGCCCAGCCGCATAGCGATATTGCCCAGATGCACGGTCGTGATGGAGCGGTGGGCCGTCTCAATCGGGGCGACCGGCTCATCCCTGGAAATCACGCAGTCGATAAAATTCCGGGCGTGGTTATCGCTTCGGTACAGGTGAATCTCATCCGGCTTTATAACGGATTCGAGCAGCGACTTCGGATTCGCATCGTGACGCCCCCGGTCGGCCCAGACCCAGCCTTCGTCGCCCTCGAATGTCACGCCGCCGCGCACTTTATTCGAAATTATGAGTTTGACGCCGCTGCTGTAAACGCACTCGAAATAAAAGCTCTTTGCCGTATTATACAATCCATCCTCGGCAAACTCACCTTTGGCGTTTTTAATCTCGACCGGCCCGGTCTTCTCCGTGCCCATGCCCCACTGGGCGATATCCGGATGATGTCCTCCCCAGTCGGTGACCTGCCCGCCGGAGTAATCCAGTATCCAGCGAAAATTCACATGGCAGCGGGCGGGGCAGTAGGGGGCGTACGGAGCCGGCCCCAGCCACATGTCGTAATTAAAACCATCCGGCACGCGTTCGGGCTTGTCGCGATGGCCCTGTTTTGAAATATCGGGCGTCCCGCCCGGCAGGCCGCACTTGACGGTATGCAGCTTGCCGATTCGCCCGTTTCGCACCAGCTCACACGCCCGGCGGAAATTATGGTCAGAACGCTGCTGGCTGCCCGTCTGAAAGACGCGCCCGTAACGATGGACCGCGTCACTCATAGCACGCCCCTCGCCGATAGTCAGTGACAGCGGCTTTTCGCCGTAAATATCCTTGCCCGCTTTTGACGCCTCGATAACCGCAATCGAATGCCAGTGGTCCGGTATGGCGATAAGGACGGCATCGATATCGTCGCGGGCCAGCACATCGCGAAAATCTTCGTATGCCCTGCAATCCCTGTAGGCACCCGGTGCGCTCCTGCCTGCGTAATGTTCCGTGACAATTTTCTTTGCCGGCTCCCGTCCCCCGATGCGGTTGTCCCAGTAGCCGTTACTCTGGCGGTTGACGTCACAGACGGCGACAATCTGAACCCGGCTGTCCTGCAGAAAGTCTTTCATGTCGTTGGTGCCCTGGTTTCCCGTGCCGATACAACCCATGACAATCCGGTTGCTCGGCGCAACGCTGCCCGCTCCACCCAGCGCCGACGACGGGACAATATACGGAAATGCCGCCATCGCCCCGGCGACGCTCGCCGCGTTTTTGAAAAAAGTCCGGCGTGAAATAATGTGATTCATTTACATCCTCCTTATAGTTTCAGAAACCCATGGTCTTTTTGACGTGGGCCCGGCTCATCTTTAGGCTGTCCCGCAGGGGCCGTGTAGGTTTGAAGTTGCCTTCATGGGCAAGCTCAATCACGGCATCGCCAGAGAAGCGGCTGACGTGCAGGGCCCGGCCGATAGCGACATAATCCATATCTCCTTCGCCCACGGCTTCGGACCACGTCCCGTCGGAATTCTGGTCCCGGATGTGCAGGAACACGATGCTCTCGCCATAAGCTTCGATGAAATCCACCGGATCGACGCCGCCCCGCACGAGCCAGTTGAGATCGGGGCCCAGCTTAACCTCCGGAATCCGTGCGAGCGTCCCGCGCAGGTCGTGCATGTCGTCTTCTACTTCGTATGTGTGATTGTGCAGATTCAGTTCGACGCCGTTGTCGCGGCAGAGGTTTATGATCCGGCGCAGAAGTTCCGCCTGTGCGTCCAACTGGTCGGCCGTCTTTATTTGCGGTGCTCTGCCGACGGACGTGCCGAGCGTCCGCCCGCCCAACTCAGCCAGTCGCGTCACGACTATACGGGCGTCTTCAAAGACGGCCTCGTGCTGCGTACGGTCCCACATAGCCCCGCCGAAGGACGTGCCAATCACGGGCAGTTTGTGCTCGTTCGAGAGTGCTGCGATTCGCTCTACGGCGTCCGGGTAGCGCAGCGCCGTGTGCATAAGCTCGATTCCGTCCAGGCCCGCATAACTCATGTCGGCGAAGATCTTCTCCAGCACGGGATAGATATCGTAGTTCGGCTGTGTCGCCGCGTAGACCCAGGGGTGGCCTCCGACAAGTATTTTTTTCTCCGGCCTTGCATCGCTCTGTGTGCTGCGGCAGCCCGATCCGAGAATCCCGCCTGTCGCCACGGCCAGCACGGCTGCCGTGCCGGACCTGAGAAAACAGCGTCGATTCAGTTTAGTGGTTTTTATCATTCTTCATGTACCTCTGAAAATGCCCTAATACTCAATAATATGCAGATTTATTAGTCTTCTGACTTCTACTGGGTGGCAGCCTCAAAGCCGTAGGCTTTGGGGATGGTGAAGGAAAAGCCATCCCCAAGCTTCGCTTGAGGCTGCCACCCTTTCCAGATTTATCAACGAATTCACCTGTTATACGTCCCTAAATATGAGAGCTTAGAAGGACAGCAGCAACTGCCAGATGTACATATTGCCCAGAGCGTCAATGTCTTCCCATATTTTCTGAACCATGGCCGGGTCGCCCGTGATTTCGGGCAGGTCCTTGACACGCTCTTCCCATGGGAAGCACACGCCCGGCTTGATCTTTGGACTCTTCCTGCCGGTCATGCCCGTGACTTTTTTACGCGACTCCACCGATGACGGCAGCTCGCAGGGCGGCATATCGCTCGGCGGCTCGTAACTGCCGGCCGAGTAAACGCCGTGCTCGCGGCAGACCTGCGTCATCATCTTCATGTTCTCAATGTCGGCATCGTTCTGAATAATCGCGCCGGCATCCATTATATAGCCGCCGTCTTTGGCCACTTCCTTTATGACCCGCAGACAGAACTCTCGCACTTCCTCCGGCTTGCCGTAGCTCAACGTAAAGTTCGGGATACCGCCGCTTATGGCGAACTTATCGTGCAGCGAGCGATGAACGTCGAAGATATCGTCCTGGTCGCAGTGGAAAACGATGCTGCGGTCTGGCAGCTCGCGGAATGTCTCGAAATGATATTTCCACTTGCCCTCGGCGTAGAAAAGCGTCTGGTGGCCGTTCTTCCAGAATTCCTCGATGCAGGGCTTGAGCGTGGGCCAGTTGTGGGATGCGAATTGTTTCGGATTGAAGAACGGCACGCAGCCGCGGTGCATCCAGTAGCCGATGGGCACCTGGTTGCTCGGATCGGCGGTGGTTAGGCCCGTGTGCACAAGGTGCGGCATTAATGCTTCGCACGCTTTTAGAACCTTCTTGGGTTGAGTCTCCATGTCACTGACTAAGCCGAGATAGCCACGCATTTTGTCGGCGATAATATCGAACGGCGCCTTGAAGATGCCGGCGATGGCCGAGCCCGTGCCGCACTCGGACTGCAAGCGGGCGATTTGCGGGCCGAACGCATAGAAATATTGCAGCATTGCCAGAGCGCTCTTGACCAGCGCCAGGTTGTTGCGATAGGTCGAGGCCTCGCCGATTTTGCTCACTTCGGTGGAGACACGGGGCAGCCATGTGTTGTAGAGAAAACCGGTCGGATCGTCGATCAGGGCGTCGTATTCATCCGCTTTCATAAAGGCCTTTTCCTCGGGCGGCTCGATGTAGTTGAAACCGACCGTGTGCGGAATGCCGATGCCGGGAATGCCGTAGTAGCGAAGCCCCGCCGCCTGGGCAAGACCCGTCCAGACATAAACCATATTCGCCACGACGGCGTCCCAGTCAAAGTCTTTCGCGCACTTGACCGCCGCCTCAAAGGCCATGTTGTAATCATGCGCCACATCCTGGCACGTATAGCCGGCGTATTTCGCCGTAAACTCAGCAACAAACGGCCGAATCGGCACCATGTCCGGCTTCTCGTTCCGCATCGCAGTGATATAACGCTTCATTCGCTCGGTGTATAATTGTTCCATATCCTGGGCCATTTTGCTTCACTCCTTTTTTATGTTAGTCTGGGTGTTTCATATGTCTAATTTATACCCGCCGATGCCATAAAAGTCAAACAGACAACGGTTTCGGCACACATATAAGCCACCACAAAAATACCCCAACTGACCCAAAACATCAAGCAATAAGATAAGAATGCAAGCAGTAGTTTATTTCTATTGCTTTGCACGCAATAGTATTATATAATTTCTGTTACAAAAAAAGCTTGGAGCAGTGTTAAACCAGGAGAAAAAGAGTTGGAAACACAAGTCAGCGAACAAATAGAAATACTAAAAAATAAAATAAAAGAGAACTTTGCCGTCAAACAAATCTTTATTTTCGGCTCTCATGCTTATGGTCAGCCGGACAAAGATAGCGATATTGACTTGTGTGTAATAGCCGATCTTAATAATAAAAGGAAAATTGATATTATCAGGGAAATAAGGCGGAAGCTAATCGAGCTTATTTCCAATCCCCTCGATATATTGATATATTCGGAAAAAGAATTTAAGGAAAGAGCTGCTCTTAAAAGTACTTTAGAACACAAAATTGTAATGAATGGGATTAAAGTATATGGATAACAAGGATGTTGCTAAAGAGTGGTTGAAGATTGCAGAAACTGATTTAGATTCAGCGGATTTTTTACAAGGTATGAAACCGATTCCCATCGAAATAATTTGTTATCATTGCCAACAGTCCGCTGAAAAATACCTGAAAGGATTCCTTGCTTTAAAGGGAGAGGTGATTGAAAAAATCCATGACTTAGTGCGCTTAAATAAAATTTGTCACAAATACGACAAAGGTTTTGGGATCGATTGAAGAAGAATGTTTAATGTTGACAGATTTTGCCGTCAATGTAAGGTACCCATTTCCGATGGATATAAACGAAGCAGATATGCATCTCGCGTTAAAGAGCGCCCACAAAATAAGAGATTTTGTCTCGGAAAAAGTAGAGCTAAACGAATAGAATAAGATGGGGCGTACGCATAAATTCATCAGATCTCCAAATATCTCGTCTCATAAGTTCGCAAACTTATAGCAAAAAGAGCAAGCTAAATAAGTGCTCGATTTTTTCCTGTTGTTTTGCCCACCGCAGCATGTTATGATCTTCGCTTTAAGTAAAGAATACTGGATTTGGCGAGTGACCGGGACCGATGATCCCGCCGTTACGGTGATTTTCAAGTACCCGGAGCACAAAATTATTTACTGGAGACCTATGCCATGACATATCAGGCTGAAACGAGGAACATGGCTCTTTTCTGCGACTTCGAGAACGTCGCTTTGGGTGTTCGCGACGCAAAATACGCCCAGTTCGATATTGGCAAGGTAATCGAGCGTCTCCTGCTCAAGGGCAATATCGTAGTCAAGAAGGCTTACTGCGACTGGGCCCGCTACGAAACATTCAAATCGGCGATGCACGAAGCGTCCTTTGAGTTGATCGAGATCCCGCACGTGCGCCAGTCGGGCAAGAACTCCGCCGATATTCGCATGGTTGTCGATGCGCTCGACCTTTGTTATACGAAAGAGCACGTGGACACCTTCGTCATCATCAGCGGTGACTCTGATTTCTCCCCGCTCGTTAGCAAGCTGCGGGAGAACAACAAAATCGTAATCGGCCTCGGCGTCAAGAATTCGGCCTCGGATTTGTTGATTGCAAACTGCGATGAGTTTATCTATTACGATGACCTCGTTCGCCGTCAGCCGCCCCGCAGGAAAGCCGCCAGGGAGACAGCCCGCAAGCCGGCAAAGGACCCGGTTTCCAAAACCGTCAAGCCGCCGCCGGCCGGAGATAAGAAACAGGAGGCATGGGATCTGATTGTCGAGACCTACGAGGCTCTGGTTGAGGAACGCGGGGAGGGGGAGAAGATTTGGGGTTCGATGATTAAGCAGACTCTGAAGCGCCGCAAACCCGGCTTCAGCGAATCCTACTACGGCTTCAGGTCTTTCGGCCAGATGCTGGAGGAAGCCGGAGCACACGGGATCCTCGAACTGGAACGCGAAGAAAAGTCAGGCGGCTTCATCATCAAGAGTTG
>CAZTDF010000196.1:0-8419 GCA_964612465.1 uncultured Pirellulales bacterium | reverse complement strand
AGGATTTTGTGGCCGGTTTCGGTAACGAGGATGTCGTCTTCTATTCGCACGCCGAGTCTGCCGGGAATGTATATGCCGGGCTCGATTGTGATAACCTGGCCGGCCTTGAGTTTGCCTTTGCCGTCAGGTTTGAGGAATGGGTCTTCGTGGATTTGAAGGCCGAAGCCGTGCCCTGAGCCGTGGCCGTAAACGGGCAGGCCGGCCTTGTCAATTACCTCTCGTGCGGCGGCGTCGACCTCAGTGATTTTCACGCTGGGCTTTATCATTTTTATCGCCGCGGCCTGGGCCTGCTCCACTACGTCATAAACCTTTTTGTAAAATGGCGTCATCCCACTTATGACGAAGCATCGGGTAATATCGCTGCAATAGCCTTTATATCTGGCGCCGAAGTCAATAAGGACGGCATCTTTTTTCTTGAGCTTTTTACTGCCGGGCTGATGGTGCGGCCGGGATCCGTTCGGGCCGAAAGCGACTATAGTCTCGAAACTGTTACGCGCCCCTAATTTGCGGATTTGAAAATCGAGCATGCCGGCCAGCTCGCTCTCGGTTATGCCGGGCTTGATGTATGGCAGGGTTTGTACAAGGGCTTTCGTCGAGATAGCGGTGGCGGACCTGATTTTAGCAATCTCGCTTTTGTCCTTAACGCTGCGCACGGTCTCGATAATTCCCGCTACCGTTCGGAACCGGCCTTTGACTGTCTTTTTCAACTGCTCGAAGTCCACAAGCGAAACCGAATCCTCGACGGCCACCGTTCGGACGGATTTTAATTTCTTTACCAGTCCGGCGATGGCGTCGGCCATCGGCCCGGCACGGTCGATGATTTTGCAGCTCGGACATTCTTTCTGTGCCTGCTCGGTGTATCTGCTGTCGGTCAGAAGATACACCCGCCCTCCGGCGATGGCCGCCCAGCTATCCTCGCCGAGAAAGCCGGTCATGTAAGTGACATTGGCCGGCTTTGTGACGATCAGGAATCGTATTTTCTTTTTATCCAGTTCGCGGCGAATCGCCCTGATGCGCTTGTGTATAATATCTATATTCATTCGGTCTGTTCTCCAATCGATACTATTTGCCGATGCTCAGCGGCCGAGCACGTACTTTGCCGGGGCCCACTTTTTCTGCCAGGCGGGGTAATCATTTGCCAGCAGATCTGTCGCGTAATATCCGAGCCAACTGTATCCGTTGCGGCGCTCGTATGATATCTCGGCCAGTGTCGCTTTCGGTATACCGTCCCGGCTGCAAAAGATAGGCTTGTTGGTCTCGATGTCATAGAACCGGGCCCATATCCGAGGCGCCGAAGCATCCTCGACAATCACCTTGTCCCAGCTATTTGATTCTGCCCTGTTTTGTTTTCGAATCTGCCTGATCCCTTCAAGCCCGGCCTGGTCGAACCATGTTACCGCTGCTTGTACGGCCTCGATTATCTCCGGCCCGGGCCTGTCAATGCTCATCAGGAACCGAACAATGCCTACAGATTCAGCTCCGCTGATCGAGGCTAATTCGTAACTGCGGGCCTTTCTCGGGACGAAGGTTTTCTCATCATGCTGGGCGCACCATGCCGTCTTTTTGCCGCTGACGACGATCTGGCATTTCAGGATACACTCGACGCCTTTTGGCACGGCTGCTTCTGCCCTCCGGCGGCGATTCTCATCTACAAAGGCATAGGGTGGCTTTTTCCCGGTAATATCGCCGAGCAGGTCAAGCACACCGATCATCGTGCCGTCGTTGAACGTGATGCGCCTCGCATAGCCGGAGGGATTCGGATAGCGCTGCGGCCAGCCGCCATTGTCATACTGGGCTTCGAGCACATAATCCAGCCCCTTGAGAAAGGCGTCTTTGAAGCGTTCGATTCCGGTGGCTTGATAAACTATCGCCAGGTATCGCATCTGCGTGCGGGTAGCCCCGTTGTCCAGCGTGGAATCATTCTTAATCTTTGCCTTGCGCAGCTTAGCCTTGTCCTGCTCGTTCAGGACAGATGCCATATCGATATTTTTCTGCCAGCCGCCTGAGTCGCGCTGGTGCAGAAGAAGGTTATCGGCAATGCGTATTGCCTGGTCGGTAGCGTAGAACTCCGGCCGCTGGTTGAGGCATCGTCTCCACGATATGGAGGTGGCGGGATTTTCCCTGCCCTGGGTACCGGAAACAATTGCCAGGGCAAACATACAGAGCGAAAACTTCAGTGTAAATCGTATCATATTCATAATCTTTACAGAAAACCGCGAAAAAATAAAGCCTTTTTAGCCGGCGCGTTTGGCTTTGCTCTGCCTGGTTCTTATACTTTCTGTAGATAAAGACCTTGCTGGGGGGGAAACCGGTTGGCGTAGAAACATGGACCCGCCTTTGATGTTTTCCGCAAGGGAGAAGAACTGCTTGTAACGCCCGATTTTTTCCCGGATAGGACGGCTTTTAGAGCCGTCCTTTTTTTATATCTTGTAAAAGCCCCTTTTTGCCGGTACAATACGGCAGTCGTAAGGGCGGTTCGCGAACCGCCCATGCTTAGTTGAAAGCACGCAAAAGCCTGATAAATTCGTAATAAACAAAGGGCAAAACGCAAAATTGAGGAAGTCTTACTAAAAGGCTTCTCAATTTTGATTTTTATTTTTTAATCTTTGGATTTCCTTAAATTATGCTATTACCGATTCGGACAAGCATTAAGCCGAGACGAACGCCTTATGCAAATTACGCCCTCGTAGCTGTCAATGTGGCTATTTTCCTGCTGAGCTATTTCCCCCATGTTGAATCGTACGGAGGCCCGACGGAATATATTCGGCAATGGGCCAATCAGTTCGTGCTCGATCCCAGACCGGGGCATCTGTTTCTTTGGCAGTTTGTCAGCTACGCCTTTTTACACGCCGGCCTTATGCATATCGTCGGCAATATGTTCTTCCTGTACCTGTTCGGCAATAACGTTAACGACAAGCTCGGCCATATCGGGTACCTGGCCTTTTATTTAGCGGGGGCGGTTTTTAGCGGGATAGGACATACACTTCTGAGTAGTTCATCTGTTCTCGGAGCCAGCGGGGCCGTTGCCGCCGTAACGGGCGCTTATCTGGTCCTGTTCCCGCAGACTTTAATCACCGTTATCTACTGGTTCATTTTCATCGGCACCATGGAGCTGCCGGCGATGTACTTTATCGCCTTCAAGCTTATCATCTGGGACAATATGGTCGAACCTCGTTTTGCGCCTCCGGTCGCCATTGCCTATGGGGCACATCTGGCGGGATATATCTTTGGAATCGGATCGATGGTCGTTTTGCTTGCAACTCATATCCTCAGCGGCAGTAATTACGATTTGTGGGCAATGATAAAACGATGGAATCGGCGCCGCCAATATCGCGATGTTGTATCGAGCGGCTACGACCCGTATACCGGCCGGACTAAGATAAAAGTCAAAGAGGTTATCAAGAGCGCCGCCGAGCAACAGAAAGAGGAGCAGTTAAGGCAGCTTCGCAGCGAGATTAGCGATCGGATGTCGCAGCGTAATTTGCCGGCCGCCGCCGAACTCTTTATCGAGTTGATGGAACAAGACAGTGAGCAGATTCTGCCTCGCCAGCAATTGCTGGATATTGCCAATCAGCTTGCCGGCGAGAACAAACACGCCGAATCGGCGCGGGCCTACGAACAGTTTTTATCTCACTACGGCAGCTACGAATACGCCGAACAGGTCGAGCTGATGTTAGGTATCATATATGCACGCTATCTGAATCAGTCTGGGCCGGCGGTAAAACATTTACAGATCGCGGAAAAAAAACTCACCGACCCCGGTCAGTTAAAGATGTGTCGGGATGAACTTGCCCGAATACAAAAAGCTTAATTCAATACGGTTCAATAAGCCGCCGATATATTTCCTTCCAAAATCCGATTTTTATCCGGCCAAGAAACAATAATAATTTTTAGGTGAAAAAGTAAGATTTCTTATTGACCAGTTGGTCAGTTTTGACTAAATAGTCAGCCTTATGAAAACTGGGCACAATAAATCCGAAGAAAACAGGCTCCGGAAGAGAGCTACAAAGACGCATAAAAGGCTTAAAAAAGCGGCCCTGGATATCTTCAGAGGCAAGAGTGTTCATGCCGGAACTGTTGAAGAAATTACGGAAAAAGCGGGATTTGTGTTTGGCTTCTTCTTTTTTGCCATGATCGGCATGACTTCAGAAGAAATTGGAAAAAGTAGCAAACCTCTGAGGCGGGTTTTCGTAAAGAGCCTTGTGATGTTTCCTGGGCGATAGGATTCGTTGAGAAATTCGTCGTGTAAATTGCAAATCTTAGAATTGTGTTTGGACTTGTGGTTTAAATAAATTATGGGAAAAAATGAGACAAACGGAAACAAGCTGAAGCCGGCAGAGATAAAAAAATTCCAGGCCATGCTTTTGATAAAGCTGAATAATATACTCGGCAATGTTACAAGCATGGAAACGGAAGCTTTGCGAAGAGACAGAAGCGACCTTTCGAATATGCCGATTCACATGGCCGATCTCGGAACGGACAACTATGAGATCGAGAACATTCTCGGCCTGATGGACAGCGAAAGAAAAATCCTTGTGGAAATATATGATGCACTCAAGCGCATTGAAGACGGTACATATGGAATTTGTGAAAGTCATGACGAGCAAATCCCGAAGCAACGACTCAAGGCAATCCCCTGGGCCAGATACTGCGTCGCCTGCGCCACACTTTTAGAAAAGGGCCTTCTCGCGAAGAAACAATACGAAGAATATAATGGAACATTTCCCGACGATTTAAGCGATGACGAATAAGAGATAAGCATATCCTTTGTATAAAGGGCTGTCGTAACTTTCGGACCGGCAATGAAATAGTGTGGAAGTTTCTATTGTATATAATCACGATTTTCAAAATGTAATAAAGTTCTTTTAAGTCCGGTTTTGCCGTGAACATCGCCGGGGCGGATAAAAATCCCGTTTTCAGCCTCTTTACGGCTGGGCGGTAAAATTCTCCAGAATTCGTCAAATCAGCCTCCCCGGACAGGCAAAAAGAGGTAAAATACCGCTGGAGAATCACTCCTGGATGGTCGATATTTTATCTAATAAAAAAGTTGACAATCAGTCGAACGGCTGCTAAATTCCATTTACGATTGCCGATTGGCGATTGTCGATTTCAATCGTAACTCGAAGATCGAAAATCTACGGAACCAATTTTTTGGGAGACAGAAAAATGCGATCTTATATGAATCTGTTTATTTTCGCTATTTTAACATGTTTAGTATCCATTAGCCTTACCCAACAAACTGCTACGGCGTCCGGCAGCTCTCAGGAAGTTGATACCTCGTCCTTTCCTTATACCGCCGAAATAACCGGTAATGACGTTTATGTTCGCTCCGGCCCGGGCACGAACTTTTACCACTGCGGTAAGCTCAACACGGGCGACAAAGTAAAAGTGGTCGGCAAACAGTTTAGCTGGTCCCGTATCGTTCCGCCGGCCGGCAGCTTTTCCTGGATTTCAATGCAGTATGTCACGATTAGCCCGACCGATTCAAAGGTTGGAACCGTTACCGGTGACAATGTTCGTGTCTATGCCGGCTCCGATTACGTCAAGCCGCTCTATTCCACGACCCTGCAGGGAAAACTCAGCAAGGGCGAGAAGGTCAAGCTGTTGGGCGAGCAGATGGACGATTATTATAAGATCGCCTCTCCGCCTTTTGCCTATCTCTGGGTCAGCACTAAATTCACCAAGGCGATACCTGAGCCTGTCGAAGCTCCACCGGTTATCCCGACTCTGACCTCGCCGCCCGTCGAGCCGAAAGTCGAATCGAGCAAACCGGGTGACGCCAACGCAACAACCGCAGTTGTTCCGGAGTCTGCATTTCCCAAATCTCCGCTCGAAAGATATCGCGTTTTGAAAGAGCTGGTCAAGGCCGAGCGGGCCAAACCCGCAGAGAAGCAGAATTACACGAACCTGAAAAAGGCGCTGCTTGAAATCGCCAATGACAAAGAGGCCGGCAACGCGGCACGCTTCTCGCAGTTCGTCGTCAGGCAGATCGAGGGCTACGAGCTGGCTTTGGTGGTCGTAAAAGAAGTCAAGCTTCAGAATGAGCAGCTCGAGAAGGTCAAGGCCGGAATCAATAAGGCCAAAGCGACAAGAATGGCCGAAGTTGAAACTTTGGGCAAGTTCGCAGTTGTCGGAGAATTCCAAACTTATCAGACCTACGGCCCGGGTCACTACCGGATTGTTGACGAAGCCGGCAAAATGGTCTGTTACGCTTTACCAACCGGCGCGGCTTCGCAAATGGATTTGGACGGTTTCGTCGGCCGGAAGGTCGGCCTTGTCGGGACGATCGAGCCGCACCTGCCGACGAAGAAAGCCCTCGTAAGATTCACGGCAATTGTAAAGCAATAATCGCCGGCTGTCTGCTGCGTTAATTGTTGTTCAGTATGTTTCCTCCAAAATCGGGAATAATCCCGCTCGTTCTATTTTGCGCTGATTGCGAGCGATTCGGCAGGCTCTACCAATCCCGCCGCCTCATCCTGTTCGTATTGATAATCCTGCTCATACGGCCCAAATAGCTCAGACCATTCGTACTCAAGCCTCGGCGTCCTGCCTATACCGTCGATTCGGCCGTCCGCCCAGATGGTCATATCCCCTTTGCCGCGATAGGCGACACTCAGTCGCTGGAAGCCTTCCTGCCCGCCGGCAGGGTCGACGAGACTCCAGTGACTTTCCTGTGTCTTGGGAGTCTCATCGTTATAATAAACGTCGGCTCCGAAATTTTCGTCGGACGGCGTGTAAGTCCCGTCAGTCCATTGGTTGGTCGTAATCATCGCTTCGCCATGATGCCAGACGTTTTGCGGCGTGCGCAGATCGTAGAAATCAGGCCCGGTCCGATTCGGATTGCATATCATAACTCCGCCGAAGCCTTCCGGCGCATAGTAGTTCAGGAATGTGCCCGTCATTAACTCGTAGTTCTGCAGCTCAGCGAAAACGTCGCCGAGTTGATTCGACAAATCTGAGCCGGGAAGATAAGTAAGCGCATATCGGCACGCAATCATTCGCGGCATGCGCCCGGATGATATGTCCGCTCCCGAAGACTGGTAATCATGGAGTGATACCAATGTGCCGAACTCATTGACGCCCTGTGCTGCCGTCACCATGCCTGGGAATCCCAGGTTGACCCAACGGGCCGAGCCGTCATCGGGGACATAAACAAACAACACATGGTGGTTCAGACTGCCGATGGGCGTCGGAAAGTCCAGTCGACGAGTAGACAGGGTCTTAATTGGTTCCTCGACATACCGGCCCCAGCATGTATGGCTTCGGCATGCGTAACTCAGGTCGCCGATTGCGTTGAACATTTTAAGATCGAGTTTGTTGATACCCGCAGCGGGGTATTTTTCAGCCAGCGCCTCGACCATGCCGTCAAGTTCCTGCTCGATCTCGGCCGGCTTCCACACGGAACCGGCCATTACGATTCTTAGCACACTATACCAGCCGCCCAGAAGCTCCTTCGTCTCCTCCGCCGTTTTAACAATGTAATCCGCCAGGAGGTCCCCATGTGCATAACCCATTTCGTAGTGCGAGCCGTAGAGGCGTACGACAGTGTATCCCTGTCCGGCGGCATTAAGTTGCTGGTCTATGATTATACCATTAGCGACAGCGGTCGATAATGAAAGACTTGCTTGCGGCGTGCCGCCATAGGCACCCATATTGATTCTGTCGCCGTTGGGAAGCGGCTCAAAAGCAACCGGACTATTCGGATCACCGGCATCGATACAGTCGCTCGATAAATAATCGATGACCCAGCTTTCGCCGGCCGGGTCCCAGCGCCCTGATTGTGATTTTAGATGATAATCGTTATCGACCCATGCAGCATTCGGATCGTTTGGCTCGACGGCGACGTTAGGATCATTGACATCGGCCCAATAGCCGGGCTCGGCAAAACATGGATCGACAGATATGGAACCCGGGCCCGCTAATGTGTCGTCAACTCCGTTATCACGCATGTAATTCACATCGTTATGCCACAAATTGTTGTGATGTATTGTTGGTGAACCGGTAACAAAATTATGATTGATACCATATGTGTGTCCCGTAATGATGTTATTTATAATAACAGGTGAAACCATCACCCTCAGTGTTATTCCATCTATCTCGTTATTCACTATCGTATTATTGATAATAACCGGGTTGCTCGGGCTTTCCTCTGAGCCGTAAATATAAATACCATTGAAATTGTTCTTGATGATGTTATTTCTTACCTCGGGATTGGCACCGTACCAGAGGCCTATACCATGATTGCTATGAACAATAATGTTGTTTCTGATGATGGGTGCATAGCTTCCCCATATATATACACCACAGTTCATATGTCCTGAATCATTCTCCCCGCTGTTTCTTAATGTAAATCCGCTAATAGTTACGTCATTGGCCCGGGCATCCACAACATCTCCATATCCGTTGGCGTCTATAATCG
>CAZTDF010000195.1:0-8559 GCA_964612465.1 uncultured Pirellulales bacterium | reverse complement strand
CCACCTTTGGCAGGGACGGTTCTATTCCTGTGCACTGGATGAGCGGCACTTCTGGCTGGCGATGAAATATATCGAGCTTAATCCAGTTCGTGCGAAACTCTGCCGCAAGCCGTGGCGTTATAAGTGGTCGAGTGCGGCGGCGCACATCGATAAAAAAACGGTCTCGGAAGTGTTGAATTTGCCGTGGTGGTACGATATGATATCCGCCGGCCAGTGGCGAAAGGAACTTGAGGCCGGCTTGCCGGATTCTGAGCTTGGGCGAGTAAGGTTGAGCACGCGTACGGGAAGACCTCTGGGAAGCGACAGTTTTTTAAGCAAGCTCGAAAAGCTGCTCGGCCGCCGCGTACGTCCATTGCCTGTCGGCAGACCGCGAAAAGAAAAAGTAAAGAAAGCGAATAAACGAAAGAAAACCAGCACTAAATAGGTGGCTGTCCGTCAAACGTCATGATTGATTCACCATTGTGCTGTTGTCGTTTTCAAAGATGGATAACCTTTATCTTCCCGCCAGCCCCCCTTTTTCATTTATTATTGATTATACCCGCCTTCGCGGGCACAAGCTTATTATTTATGATTGTCCCATCTTCCACAGCACACAATACGAACAACGCAGCACACACGACGCAGTACGCAGTACGAACTAAGGACGCCGTCTCACGGAGACCTTGCTATTGACTCCGTCCAGGAAAGGCCGGATCTTCGATATTTACGATTTACTATTGATTATTTTATTCCTACTCTGAGGCTGAATAATGAACGCCGTGTAATGAAGATTATTTTTAAATATGCCCGCCTTTTTGCGTTTAGATTCGTATAATAGGTAACAGATTTATGTAGAATACATAAATAAGTAAAAAGTTAAAAGGTAAAAGTAAAAAGGCTCAAACAACAGTGTTAATCGGTGTAAATCCGTGTCGAAAAAGGGCAGAATAATGAAAAAAACGGGTGAAAAAGAGTAGAAAACGACGAAAAATTGAGCTTAAGTTGAAAAAACAAACCCAATTTCCAAAAGGGCGAAATGAACGTATATATCTATATTAAAAGGGGTTATGATGATTTTTGCGGTTTTGGGCGGCGAAAAAACAAAGCCAATTCAAAGCCAATATGCTGGGGAGGCTGAACCTGCCCAAACCATCCCCAAAGCCTTCGGCTTTGAGGCTGCCACCCAAGGTAAGGTTGAAAAAACAAAGCCAATTTTCAAAAGCCGGAATTGGCGTAAGTATCTATATGAAAGGGTATTATGAAGAATTTCATGCTTTAGGTCGGCGAGAAAACAAAGCCAAACAAAGCCAATTTTATGCTCAAAATGCTTGAAAAGGAATATCTGGAAGAAAAAGATTTAGGGCGAACGGCGCAAACGCCGGTAAGTTATTTGCCGGAAAGGAATTAACTGCCGCTCAGCAATGACCAAAAACGGCAAGTTATTGTTTACCGACCCAGCCTGAGTTCACATCATAAATGAAATTACCTCTCAGGCGGGTACTGATATACACACAATCACCATCATCAACATTGATGGCAAAAACAACTTCCACATTCTTGCCTATCTTGATTTGTACTGCCCCTGATTCTGCCAGTCCGTTGCGCAGATCCGTGCCGTATTCCAGAATCTGCTCATCTGAAAAGCCTGCGCGTCTCATCACAGCAACAACATCATCGGAATCCAGTGCAAGCACGCTCCGGTTGCTCAATGGTATAACCCTAATTCCCGCACTACTACGAGCACAACCACCTACTCCCAAAGCAAGAAGAGCCAGCAGCATTAACAAAATCGTCACGCTACTGTTTCTTGAGTTGTCCTTGATTGGCTTCACAGCGTTTGTCTCCATCTTAAGATGTTTCTTACCGTTACTAACGTAATAGACTTTCTCGAAGTCTCGCTTTAAAATCACTTCCCGCTGGTCGAATTGGAGCCGGCATATCAGACGGCTGGGTAAATTCAACTGTCTGCCCCGTGTTTGATACTAAACGTGCCGTGACGAAGACAGCGATCTCTCGTGTCGAATTTTCGTTGTTACTACTCCTAAATAACGAACCGATCAGTGGGATATTGCTGAGACCCGGAACTCGCCTTACGTCCTTACGAGTTCGATTCTCCGTCAGGCCGGCCAGTGCAACCGTTCCGCCGTCTTTAATAGTTACGTTATTATCAGCTTTTCGCCGGGTAACAACGGGAAGTTCATTTCCCCTGCCGCTTGGGATACTGTCACTGACCTCGACGGCTACTTGCAGCGTAATGTCATTATTATCCCCGAGATGAGGTGTGATAGTCAAAGTCGTTCCGGACGTTATTTCCTTCAGCTCAGATCGCGAGTAGAAACTGCCCGCGAGATCAGGTGCAACCAGAAAATAGTACTCTTCGGTAGTGACTTCGATTTTTGATTCCTTGCCGTCCTGGGCCAGCACCTGAGGCTTGGTCAATATGGTCGCTTCGCCGTTCTGAGCAAGGAGGTTCAGCGTTAACTCCAGCGCATTGGTGAAAAGTGCATCGGGCGTATAACCCATTTGGATGCTCCAAGGCCCTTCGCTGCTAAAATCGGCATCTGGGTCCCCTTGCCCCATATGGCTTGATTTGAACGTTCCGGCCTGAATCTTAGGCCAACCCCACTCGACGCCCAGGTTCAGCAAGTCACCCTTTTCCATGACGACAATGCGTGCATCCAGCAGAATCTGGGAGAGCGGTCGGTCGATCTGTTTTAAGTCTGAGACGATACGATTCATCAAAGTTGGCGGTGCGGTAACTACAACCGTATAAGTATCGGTTCCGGTCGGCCCGATTTCATACTGGGCATACTCCCTGAAAGGAGTGGCTAAAAGCCCTACTGCCGCCTCGGATGAGATGTAGTTCATTCTCAGTCGACGTGTTTCGCTCACAACCGGAAACATCGGGTTTTCTTTTATATTTCCTGAGCAAACCAAGTAATAATACGGCGTCTTCTTTACAACATAAGAAGTACCGGCCAGGATTATATCGAGGGCTGTGTCGAGAGGTATATCCTGGAGGTCGGCTGTTATCATCCCGCCGACAGTCTCATCAGGAATAATGGAAATACCAGCCTGAGTGGCAATGACAGGCAGCACCTCTGTCACAAGGTCGTTATCAACAAAAGTATTGGAAATAAGCGGCCCTCCAGGTCCGACTGGGATATCCCCTACCGCCGGGGTCGTTGGGGCTTGCCCTGGTCCAGACCGCTGGCGCATGAGCTCATCCAGTGTTTTTTGCATCCTGGCTATATCCTGTTCCAAAGGCGTCTTCGGTGCTTCAGCCTCTGTAGGAGTCGTCGGCGTAGTAGGTATCGGCGTCGTTGGTGTCGGGATAGTAGGCGTCGGAGTAGTAGGCGTCGGAGTAGTCGGCGTCGGTGTAGTCGGTTCCGGAGTCGTCGGCGCCGGAACAGTCGGAGTTGTCCTGATCAATTCGAGTTGACCGTTCTTATAATTCCCGGTGATGTTAGTATAGGTCTGACTGGGTGGATTGAACTGAAGACCTTCTTTTGTTGGAATGATCTCACCAGTCCAGCCATAAGGCACTTCAACACTGAACGTGCCCTTAGCATCAGTAGTAGCCGTGCCAACCGTACCTTCCTCATTGCTTGCCGTTATCAACACACCAGCAATAGGAGCGCCGCTAATAATCACCGAATCAGTGATTGTAAACGTTCGCACTATCCCTGTGAAGTCCTGCTTTTGATCGCTGGTAACAATGGAGTATTGTTTATTAGTAGGGCTGAAAGTATAGCCATCCCTTGTCGGCATTATTTTGCCTCTCCAGCCGTGATCCACTAACACTTCGTACTCACCATCAGCGCTTGTTGTAGCGGAACCGCCGCCATCCGCTATGATATACACATCTGCAATGGGCTGTCCCTTTTGAGAGAGTACTTTACCGGAGACCGTACGCTTCTGTATTGTCGGCGTAAAGCCCTGATTATTTTGTTCACCTAAAATATTGTCGAATTGTATATTAGACGGATCGAAATCGTAACCAACTTTTGTCGGTGTAATCGTACCACTCCAGCCGTAATTAACAGTGGCGCTGTAATTACCACTCGGATCGCTGACAACAGCTTTACCCGGAAAACCTTTAATTGTTACGCCCGGCACCAAAGTAGAACCGGAAATCGTATAGGTAATCCGTTTCGCCGTGTAGTTCTGATTTGTCATGTCTTGGGTAACGGCTACATACGGTTTAGTTTCGGGTGTGAAAGTAAAACCCTCTTTCATCGGCGTAACCGTATCGCTCCAACCATAGTCTACTGTGACACTATAACTACCATCCTTGCCGGTAATGGGATTTTCCGGCAGGCCGTTCATTACCACACCCTCCATTCTCGTCGTTCCGGAAATAGTTATAGTAATCATTGCTGCACTGTAATTTTCATTCAGTCGATCACTATTAACTTTAGTGTATATCTTACTGGCCGGTGTAAAGGTGTAGCCGCCCAAAGTCGGTTCAACCGTTTCGCTGAATCCATATTCAACAGTGGCACTATAATATCCGTTCTCATCAGTTATAGGATCGCCCGGCAGGCCTTTCATTTGGACACCTGCCATACCGGCTGTGCCGGAAATTACATAAGTCAACGCTTCCGCTAAATAATCCTGACTGGACTGAGTCTCGATAACGTTGGAATAATCCGTGTAAGCCGGATTGAACTCGTAACCCTCCTTCTTCGGCGTAACCGTACCTTCCCAGCCATACTTAACTTTGACACTGTAATTACCACCCTGCGTAGAGACAATATTATCCGGCAGACCCTCCATTACGACGCCCTCGACTCCAACTGAGCCGGCAATGAGCAACATCATGGGTTCGGGCTTATAGTCTTGGTTCGTCTGGTTACTCTTGACTGGAGCATATTCCCTTTTTGACGGTTTGAACTCAAATCCTTCTTTTATCGGAGTAACCGTACTCTGCCAGCCATGTGGGACAGTGGCGCTATATGTGCCGTCGCTGCCGGTGATAGGATTATCCGGCAGACCATTCATTTCCACACCCTCCATACCGAGCTTGCCGGAGATAGTATAGGTGATCTCCGACGGAGTATAGTCCTCATTACTCATATCACCAGTCACTTTGGAATAGATCTTGCTCGCTGGTGTGAACTCATACCCCTCCAAAACCGGCGTAACAGTGCCTCTCCAGCCATAATCAACAGTTACACTATAATAGCCGTTCTGATCGGTTACAACCGTCGGGCCCGGAAGACCTTTCATCGTTACCCCACTTATCCCCGCAGAACCGGAGATAGTATGAGTTACTTTTACTGCTTCGAACGCCTGGACACTAATATCCAGAACGCAGAACAGAACGATAAAAAGGACTATCGCACCGCCCGATAATATTCTTCGGATTTTTTTCCTCGCCATAAGTCAACGTCCCTTTCTCTCGCCATTAACTGGCAATCTTACAGCTCTTTTGCCTTGTATCGGCAATTCAGCTTCTTTCTTTATCAAAAAATCAATTTGTAGGTTTATTTCCATTGAACCTCTATCAGCTCACTGAGTTCTTCTTCGATCCCCAGGATTTGAACGATTCTCCGTTCTCCCTCGATGGAGACCCGTACAGCCATCTGCTTAGGAGCCCATAGACCCGGAGCATATTCTATTGCTGCCGCAAGAGCGTATACATCAGCAGGAACATATGAAAGGTCCAAAACTCCGGAGAATTCCCTGGTTTCAAAAGGTAGCATAAGATTCGGATTGCCCATCATGAATGTGCTTGCTCTATTGATTCCATTTGCCATTGTCAATGCGGCTTTGACCCTGATAGGGACAAAGTGTATCATTCCGTAATTACCGAATCTTGCTACAACAAGATAATTTGACTCACCTAAATCCTGGAGAGTTAGCTTCAATGCCACGGCTGCAGGTTCGGTCCCAACAAGTTTGTTTTTAACACAGATGTTCGTAGTTGTTACGCCGGCTTTCTGGCCATCCGGATATGTAGCCCACAGAGCCAAAAGCGAATAATAGCAGGGATGTATTGCTGCAGTTTCCGGCATTGTATTAACAATACGTAACGTTTGTACTCCTCCCTCACCGCGGAGAGTAAATTGCTCCGGTATTACTTTAATCCACCCTGTGCAGTCCAGGTCTTCTCCATTCACTTCACCCATAGCCTTGGATTGAAGGATGCCCGGTAATCCCAAAGCTGTCTGTACATTGATGGTTTCTTTGGAAGCGTTATAGACTTTTATTGACGATGTTCGGGTTGCTCCCGGCATACCATCAATGGAAAGATCTATAGGATCCAGGTCAACTGGCGCATCTTCCGCAACCCCGGTAATACTCGTGTCACCGACAAAATCAATCTCCTTTTCAATCTTCTTTGTACGTCTGCCGTCAACGAAGAGATATCCGGCTGCTTTGTATTTCCCACTGGGAAGAGGCTTACGTATATTCTCTTTTAACTTCAATTTAGCTCCCGGGATAATACCTTTTTCCGGGAAATCTGTAGTTGTAATTACCCGCCAGTGTCCATCCGTGAAAGACCATATTCTTACAGCAGGCTTTATCCGGGAAAATGTACCGCCATCATTTTGTACGTCCATTGTAACCATCGATCTTGCAGGATACTGTCCATTTGCTTTAATGAACTCCAATCCTATATCGGTGGACTGAACTCTGGGCCGCATCGGCCGATCTTGTATCTCAACAATAACAGGAACGACAAATCGCAAAACAACAGAAACATCTCCCACACCTTGCATGGGGCTTGTCGTAGCGATGATTGCGGCACCATAGAATCCACGGACACCACGCTCAACCCTCAACGTTACCTCTACAGGAACTAACCCCCAAGGAGACAGCTCAAAAGTGTTAGGGCTCAAGCTTATCCAATCCTTGCACGAAGACAGCTTTGATATATCAAAACCAAAGTACGGCGAGTTGGGATCGGTAAAGTTATTAGGTTCAATAATATCCCACGATCCATCTTCCAACTGAGTCAGCTCGACTACCGACAAATTGATGTTGTGGACATCATTAGGATCGAAGCTTTGAATACGAATGGCCGATTTGATTAATTTACCGGGGGTGACTGCAAGCTCCAATTGCATTGGTTGGACTGTAAATTGGCCCAATGCAGGATTGGCAGACACTAAAAAAGCTACTCCAATTGCGATAATCCAAATCAATCCGGCCCTGTCAACAATGCGGTTTACTCCGGATTGGCGGGGCTTGTTATTATCGCTCTTGTTCGTATTGTTATTCAAACAGGCATCCATTCTGTTAATTCTGTTACGCATTCAAAGCCTCCACAATCAAACCAAATAACATATTACAATAACAAATTGTCCAAAACTCTTAGAGTTCGCCGGACAACTGACATACGCCTGTGACGAGTGTATGCATCTATATTTGTTATTTATTACATACTTTTGTGGTTGATTTCCTCGATTTTACACCAATATTTAGGCTTTTATCTTTTCGTATCTTTTCGGCAATTTGACGTCCTTACTTTTTACAATTCCTCATCAATCCTAATAAAGCCCGCATCCCCTTAATCCAACCCCTTCTTGACTGCTTAACGTCTTGCTTCTAATATCTCATAAAAAGGAATGTGTAACTAATTTATGTAAACCCTATACAAGATATTGCCAATTCTACCATTTTTATTCGCTTGTGTCAAGCCTAAAGTGCCCATACCTCCCACTTTAATGCACTAATGCGAACAATTTAGCTCACTATAAAAAATATTAGAATAGCGTACAAAAAGACCATTTTTATCGCCCTCAATACTTCGTCTTCGCTTTATAAGCCCATAACGGCACAGGCAAAAAATCATTTTTCATCCCTTTTTGGGAAACCTTCTCGGAATGTATGTCAAAGAACAAATGACAAACTGCGGCACATTTCTGCAAAAAGCTTATAGCTACTACCACTTTCACACCTATCATGTTGAGATATAAAAATTTAGGGAGGGATGAAATAATCATCCCTCCCTATTCGATTCACATACTCTTTTTTAAAAAGAGTTTGTCCTATGTGCTCGGTTTTACCGTAACATTAACCGAACCAACAGTGACTTCATCACCTACTGCAGCTTTCCAGATCTGAGTAGCCCAAGCCTTGACACAGAGTTTTACTGAATGGTAATCACCATCGCCGGGAACAGTATTGCCTCCATCGTAGTAGGCTTCCCAATCAGTGATAGTATCTCCATCCTTGACTAAGCTGTGTCCCATTGTTACATTAAAGTTAGCTCTGACATCAAGATCCACACAGCCGAGATAGCATGGGAATTTGTCTGCACCCTGTCCGATATCGCCACAGCCTACCTGCGTAAGAAGGATTTTCTTATCTTTGCAGTCTAATATCTGTACAAACATGCCCACTTGCATCTTTATGGGTATGGTACATATAGTAAGGGCTTTGTAACTAACCGTATAGGGCCAACGAAAGTCTACAGTTTCCTTGCCATCTACTTTTACTGCCGCGGTATTATCTTTGGTCCCACTGGGGAAATACCACTCGGTGAGGGCTGCATGCGCTGAACTTGCCAGTATAGCTACTACTGCAATTGCAATCAAAGTTCTTTTTATCATTTTCATTTCCCTCTCT